>JAJRYY010000194.1 GCA_024275565.1 Planctomycetota bacterium | reverse complement strand
TTTGCGTTGACGGCGAGGAGTGCGTCCTTGTCGGCCCTGGTGAGGACGTCGTAAGGTGGTGCGATGCTGGTGGAAAGATCGCCGTTGAGGGCGTCGAAGTCGTATCGCAGTGCTTTGAAGGGGGAGATGTGTGCCAAGGGTCATGGTCCTTTCATGCTGGGTGTATCCTGGTTGCTCGGGATGAGAAGATACGGCTGGCGGGCCTGTGCTGCAAGGGTCTGGCTGGGGTATGCGAATGCTGGAGGTCGTACCTGCCCGCAACTATGGGCTGATGTCGCCATCCGGTGTGCTGCGGGTTGCGCGTGGTTTTAATGCCAAACCCATCGAGATGAGAAGAAGCAATACGACCGGAATTTTGAATATCAACCCCGCCATGAGGAGTTCAGTGCTGATGGACGCCTGCATGAGGAGGAATGATGCGTAGATGACTGTGGCGATGGTAGCAGCGGGAATGCGTGCCCATCGTGCAAGGATCGCGAGCGCCGCGAATATTGCAAAACTGAAGGTGATTACCCAGTCGATGGGTGCAAAAGCAGGACTGTGTATGCTCCACACGAGGAATCCGACGACCGCCTGGATCGCAGCTACTCCGAACAACGATGATGAAACCGGGTGTCTGGATTTGCTGTTCATCATTCCCACCTGCCAAGAATACACCGCATTGGCGTGCATTGCCCCGTGGTCCCACCTGAACCAGTAACGTCGGTCAGTGCCCGATCTTGTATGGCTCTTGAATGACGGCAAAAAGAAGGTTCGACCGGGACGCGCCCTACGGGTCTGGAAGCCATATGTCGAGGATAATGTGGAATGCTGGCGAGTGCAACGCTGAGGCGAACCGCGTGTGGAGTATGGTTCGCGCGAGACGATTATGGGGAGGGCAAGTGCATGCAATTGGGAGGGCGAGGTGTTTGCTGAAGCAGTTGGCAAGTGTGTCGCGTGCCGACTGTCGCAGTTGGACAGAATCCTCGCCCTCCCGGAATAGGGGAACTACTTGATTTGAACCAGGGTCCGCGACAGCAGACCCTACGCAGTAAGCGTAGTACGGCGTTTCAATGCTGCTGTGGCTGCGATCGCCAGGATCAATGCCATGCTTATCGTCGCATAAGCACTTGCAGCAGGAACCGGCGGTCCTGAAACCGGGACGGGTGCGATGGCGACCTTGTCGAGGTCGAAGCGCACATCGATGTTCTGGCCTGCCAGGTTTGCGTCCACGAAGGGTCCGATCTGAATGTGACCCGTGTTTGCGAAGGCTGTCTGGAAATCGGAACCCTCGAAGGTGACGAATTGCGGGTTGTCGGGATCGATGGGGATCGTGATTTCGGTCCAGGTGTTCGGGAATACTGGTACAAATTCAAGTGCAACGCCCGCTGGAAAATTGTTTGGACCTGAGAATCGCACGAAGATCGATATGGGAAATGGAGCGTCGTGGCGGACGAACATGCTGTAAGTGCCGACGCCTTCCTCCAGCCACATCCCTACGAACGCTCCGCCGCTGGAACCGCTGGTGCCATACTCATCCTGACCACGGAAGATGGCTGGCGCGTCCTCTACCTGTGATGCAGCGAAGTTGAATGTGTCGGAGACATAACTGCTTCCGTCCGGACCACCACCTGGAACCCATTCAACGGGTGAGAAACCGACCGCATCGCGCCAGTCTGCATTGTCGGTGGTGAATTCTTCGGTGAAGGGGATGGTGGCTGCTGCTGCGGTTGTTGCGAAGATCGCAGCCAGCAGTGTAGCGGTTCTATAAGCGTGTATTGTGTTCATTGGGTCACCTTTCAATTGTCTGGTTTCTGATGTTTTTTCGCCTGTTTGTCGAACGTCCTGTGTCATACCTGCTGCCGGATGGTCCGTAGAGCGGACCCTGCAATCACATCGCAGCGTCTCAATATCCCGGCCAATGGGGTTTCCAATATCTGGTTAAGAATATCTCCGTTCTTTCGCCGTCTGCGTGTAGCTCGAGATAGGCTGGTTTTTTTCCGGGTCCGCCGGAGTTGGTCTCGAACTGGTCGCGTGCGTATTGCAGATCGGTACGGGCTGCGACCTTTCCCCGGTGCGGATATTTTGGTCTGCCCTGTTCGTATTCGCCGCCGAGCAGGTCGGACACCAGTGGTCTTCGGACGTTCCAGTATCCACGTCTGTTCTGGTTGAGCCCCCACGAGACGTATCGTCGCCCATCGAGCAAACGGACGGGGCGGCCATCGAAGAGGTAGTAATTGCTTACGGTCGGATCGAAAACGCCGCCTGCGGAGGTTGTGTTTTTGGATGAGTCGAACGGTTCACCTTCGCCGATGGGCCAGGCATTGAAGTAATACGTCATCTTCCACGCTCCACGTCCTGCATTGTAAGGGTATCCGCGTATGGCTGATGGACAGACCCAGCTTCCCTGTTCGATGTATCCCTGCATGACGACGCCGACGGACGTGGGATATTGTGGGTCGAAGGGGTCTGCGTCCGGGTCGGTGATGGTCGCGTCTTCAAGGAACGGGACGCGATCCCGGTTGTCCAGAACGTACATGAGTACGCCGGTCCAGATGCCGCGAAGATTGTTGCGGCAGACAGCCATCTTCGCCTGCTCGCGTGCACTGCGGAGCGATGGGAGCAGGATGGCGGTGAGCAGCGCGATGATGGAAACGACGACGAGCAGCTCGATCAGCGTGAATCCGCGTCGGCTGTGCTTGCGACTGAGTTTGTGTGTTGGGGTCAGCATTGCATCACTCCTCACTGTCGGGAACTGGATTGAAATTTCGCTGGAATCTCGCAAAATCCAGCAGGTCGAGGTCGCCGTCCGGTTCTGCATCGAAAATGTCGCAGGGTGCATCCACCTGCGGAACTGCTTCATCAAGACATTCCTGAAAGCGTGCAAAATCGCTCAGGTCCACATCGCCGTCGGTATCGAAATCGCCCGGTGCTCCGACGATGACGCTCATCTCCATGAGTGGTGCTTTGGCGTCTGGGATGAGGCCGACCGCTTCCTTGGTGAAGTATGTTGGAAAGCCTTCCTGCGGTGCTTCCTGGAAAGCTTCGGTATGGGCGGAGATTGCGACAAAAACGCGTCCTTCGTTGAGTTGCTCGGCGAAATAGCGTTTGACTGCGAAGTTGGACATTGACAGATCGACCGAAAAAATGACGTCAAACGGTACGCCCTGGTTTCCGGGTGTATAGCCGATTGGCACACCGACGGACCATGGGACTGGTGTAAATTCAAATACCCCCATCGCCTCGTTGTGTAACCCCTTGATGTTGTCCTCGACGTGCAGCGGTTCACCCGAGAATTCCTGAAAGACAAAGGGAAATGGGTCGCGGGCGATGTTCTCTAGGCTGTCAGAACCGACGTAGAGGCTGGTCTCGTTCCAGCTTTGCAATGTGAAGATCGGACCAGCCCCCACCCCGAAGAGTTCGAGCGCTCGCCCGGGGTCGGGATCGTCGCTTTCGCCGTCCGTGTCGCCGGGTTCACCCCGGGGAATTCCGTCTCCGTTGAGAAAATCGTCCTGATTGATGTCGAATGTGAACCACTCATCCGGAGAAAGATCGACCTCCCAGATGGCAGCCTCCCGGTTGGTCAGCGTGACGGTGAGCGATGCGACATTGTAACTTTCTGCACCAAGCCCCGGTGGGATGATGCTGGCTGTCTCCCATGCGACGATAAACATCCCGTCGCGATCATTAAATCCATCCATGCCGAAAGACCCAAAGGTCGATGCGAAAGGCCTCGGACCCGGCGTAAAATTGAATGGATACTGCCAGCGGTCATCGCCGGGTGTGTCAAATGAGTAATCTGCGCTGAACGCACAGGGCGTCAGAAGCGCGTAAGGAAGCAACAGCGCAGCGCACAGGGCTGCACCTCTTTGAGTGAACATGTTGTACTGCTCCTACATTGTCATACATCTGTCATATCACTTGCTCTACGACTGGACGGGATTCCATCACTTGCGATCGCGGATCGTTGTCGGCGATCGCGGAACCGTGGCGTGTGGGTGCGCATGGCAAACGCACGCCAGTACAAAATCTGGATGTCAAAGCGTAAGTGAACCTGACGTCTTATAAGCAGGCGATATAAAGAGACTGTTGCTCATCGTTGCCGCTGGTTGAACCGTGGCTGTACGTCAGGCGATGACAATGCGCGGAGGAGCGCGGAGGGGTGCTTGTGTGCGGCGATACCGCTTGATGAGAAGCGTTTTTATGCGGGCGTAGAGGAACCCATGCAACTGCAGGAGTACGCCGCGAAGAGAGGCCGCCAACCGTGCCCATTGGCCCACGATCCAGCGGTACAAACCCAGGCAGGCGGGTCGGCCAATCACCGGAATGGTGAGTGCAACCGGCAACCACAACCAGAAACTATCTGCTGTTGCATCGAGCGAACGGTTGATCGCACCGCCATGCAGGAGTAAGACAATCAGACAGGCTGACACCACGCTTCGGCGCGTCCAGCGTACGCGGAGGAACGACACATCGATCGCCTTGAGCGCAAACAGGACGATGGCCGCAATGAGCGACAACCGCGTGGCCATGAGTACATCAGCGCTACCCAGCGACCGAACGAACCAGAACGCGTGCATGGCGAACATCGCGAACCAGACCGTGCGCGCCGCCATCCAACGATACCCTCTGTTGTCGATCCTGCTGTTCATGCGATTCACAATCTGCACGCGCAAATATTGCCTGTCCGTCCGACACTCACGCACTCTTGCATTTCTATCGGTACAGCGGCCGGTGTCAACTTAATTCGACCGACATGGGTTAATTCGACCGACATGGGGAATATCGTCTTGAGGGGCGTTGCAGCCATCCTTGACCATGCACCCCCTCTCTGATACGTTTCCCCCGTCAAGCGCGACACCCGGTGGGTCGGCCTGCTGCTTCGGCGGCATCGACGATCTCTGTCCCGGTGTGCGTAAGTTCATTTGTATCATGGACATGTGATTCATTTGATTCATTGATTTGGAGAGGTGGCTGAGCGGCTGAAAGCAACGGTTTGCTAAACCGTCGTACTGGTTTAAACCGGTACCGCGGGTTCGAATCCCGCCCTCTCCGGTTTATTGCGTTTCCGGCCAGAAAACGCGGTCTTTCCATCGTTCGCTGCCCATATGCCCATGGGATGTCCGCATCCTGTCCCGTCCCCATTTCTACACCAGCCGCAGGGTTGGTTATTCTCTCCATTGACTTATCTTCTCTCCATTGACTTATCTTCTCTCCATTGACTTATCTTCTCTCCATTGACATTGACAATGGTCCCCCGGAGACCAGATATCCGGTCGAAGTATTTCAGGTATCCGATCGAGGTATTAAGGTCACACATTCCGGAATGAACCGGTGCTTCATCGTCCTCAATTGAGAGAAATCGGTCGCGATCACCGTCAGACGACCACAATAATCATCCAGCAGGGTCACATCTGGTAAGGTGTACCCTCCTGGCGAGAGGACGTTGCTCGTGTCTCTCTACGTATTGCTTTGCAGTTTGCTTTACAGCCGGGGGGCGATCCGGGATACTCTCGCCGCTTATGTGCAACTCAGCCGTGAGCGGCTGGGCTATGTGAATTTTCCAGCCGAGGGCGGCTGGGCTACATGGCAGGCTTGGGACACCTGATGGCAGGCCTGGGACACCTGACTGACCCGTTCAGGATGCCTGGGCGATTTTTGTAATAGTGGACTCGGAGTGTGACATGGCAGGACCAGCAGCCGTATGGGGTATCGACCTGGGTCGATGTGCATTGAAAGCGATCCGATTGCGCCCGGGGGCGGATGGTCAGGTCGATGTACTCGCATTTGAGTATATCGAACATTCGACGATGCTCTCACAGGCTGAGGGGAACCGTCACGCACTCATCATGGAAGCCCTCGAGAAGTTCCTGAGTCGAAACGACATTTCCAAGGATAAGATTGTGGTGGCCGTTCCCGGGCAGCACACGCTGTCTCGATTCAGCAAACTCCCGCCCGTCGACGCCAAGAAGATCCCTGACATTGTCCGTTATGAGGCCGACCAGCAGATACCGTTCGATCTTGATGAGGTGATCTGGGATTTCCAAACGTTTCAGGAGGAGGATTCACCGGACATTGAGGTCGGCATCTTCGCAATGAAGCGTGAGTTGATCCACGAATATCTGATACCGTTCGAGCAGGCAGGGATAGAGCCGGTCGCAGTGCAGTCGACGCCGCTGGCGTTGTATAATGCGATGCGATTTGAGCAGCGACTTGATGAGCATGCGAGCATTCTGCTTGATCTTGGAGCTGAGAATACGGACCTGATCGTCGCGACGAAGCATGGGTTGTGGACGCGAACCATTCCGCTTGGTGGCAATAAATTTACGGATGCCCTGGTCAAGGGTTTTAAATTATCGTTCCCCAAAGCGGAGAATCTCAAACGTACCGCTGCATCGAGTAAGTACGCCCGTCAGGTTTTTCAGGCGATGCGTCCTGTATTTTCCGAGCTTGTGCAGGAATTGTCCCGTTCGCTGGGTTTTTATCGTTCGACACACCGTGAAGCAGATTTGAAGCGTATTGTCGGAATGGGTGACGCGTTCGCGCTTCCCGGCCTGCAGAAATATTTACAGCAGAACCTTCAAATGCCGGTCGAGCGTCCGACGACGTTTAAGATGGCCAACTTGAGCGAAGCGCGCAACGCGTCAGAGCTTAACGATCAGCTGCCAAGCTTCCTGGTGTCATATGGACTTGCGTTGCAGGGCCTCGATCAGACCAAATCGATGGCGATCGAAGGCCTGGTCAAGAGCAATCTTCTTCCGCCCGAGGTTGTGCGACAAGTCATCTGGAGAAAGAAAAAGCCGTTTTTCGTGGCGTCAGCCGCATGTCTGGCGCTCGCGGCTGGCATTGTGTGGTTCCGATACAACGCCGACATGGGTGCATTGCAAGCGAATGCTGGCCAATCACCTGGCATGGTGAATGTTGCGCGTGCCGAGCAGATCCTCAAAAACGGCATCCCCGGATCACCCCCCAAGCGCGAGCAGGCGTCGTTGTGGCTTGCGGTTGCACAGTCGTTCAGCAATGAAACGAGCAAATACAGTCGTGAGGGGATCGTTGAAAAGGAGACGGCTGAGGAGTTGATCGAGCTGCAACGTAACAAATCAGTCTGGCCTCGAATCCTGCAATCGATCCATGCTGCACTTCCGCGACCTCAGGACGCACTTTGCAACGCGAAGGACTGCATGGAATATATGAGTGCAACGTCGGATTCTAAAGATGGCCCGCTGTCGCGTGAAAAGCGACGTCAGATTTTCATTGAATCGCTGTTTTCGCAATATTCTGATGATGTCAGCGAATTCGACCTTCTTGATGAAGTGGAGGGTGTTCCGCGTGACACTGTTGAAGACCCAGACACGAGCGACAAGAAAGGTTTCCTGGTAACGATTCGATGTCGCACCCCCCATGCAGATCAGCTTCGTTTCGTATCCGACACGTTCAAGGCGAGTCTTCGTACCGAATGCCGCAAAGTTGGTGCGGGTTTTTATGTTGATCGCGTGGTACTGACCAAGGGTGGTCTCTATTCGACCAAGTCGGGTTCCTCTTCCGGTAGTGGCAAGAGCGGACGATCGCCCGGTCGCGGAGGTGGAAGGGGCGGTCGTGGGGGTGGTCGCAAATCGACCCCGCCGCCAACAACAAGCAAACCCGGAATGATTGACCCGGTCACAGATGAATCCATGGACGAGGACTGGGTATTCGAGCTACAGTTTGACGTGTTACTTCATGACTATCCTGCACCCGAGAAGGAGACAGAGTCTTAGACGGCGAAGCACGAAGGCTGTGGTCCTGAGATAAAGGCTGTGGATCCTGAGATAATATCGCCCTGATAGACGAGCAAACCATGAAAGCTGCCCTGGCAATCCTGAAACAACATATCTTCAACATCGCATGTGGTCTGTGCGTCGTCGCCGCCATTGCGCTTGGCGTGGTGGGAATGGGCAAGATGTCGGACGTTGTGACTGAGCTTGAAAAGGTGAAGGCTCTCCATGGCAAGTTTGCACCAGCCAGTCGAAAACCGACCAACTATCTAACCATCAAGTCGGAAAAAGCCCGCGTTGAAACGGTGAAGCGTTATTACAATGCACTCATCGAAAAAGCCTACGAGATCAATCGATACGAGCCACTAAAGCCACCACCAGGAGAGCAGTTCTTCCCGACACCGACGCGTCATGGTCCGCTGACATTTGAGCGGGTCTATATGTCAGCCTTCGATGCGATGCTGCTGGAACTCGGAGCCTGCCAACCGCCCGGTGAGCTGGAGATTGAGCGAGAAGAGGAGATCATCAGCGAGGAAAAACGCGCCGAAGCAAGCTTCAATCTCGATTCGGATCAGCCTGGTTCATCCGGTACCAGGGGCAAGCGCGGAAAAAGCGGTGGTGACACGGCCACCAAGCATCCTTCGGGACTCATCACCTACGCTGGCGCGATGGAATCTGCCGAAGCACGCGCCAGCATACGAATCGCCAAACGCGGCCGCTGCTATGCAAGCCTGCAGTCCTTCGATATACGCCGAGCGATGTTCGCCGGGATGTCGCCGAATGTTGACGACATGTGGGCCGCACAGTTGTCTCTGTTTATTCAGCAGGATGTTGTACATTCCATCGCCCGGATCAACGACCAGGCAGTGAAGGATGTCCGAGTGGAGGGCGGGAAAGCGTGGGTTGGTGTCCTCCCGGTGAAAGAGCTGATCTCGATCCGCACATCGGATTATCTTCCCGGAGAAGAGAAAACCCCTGCAAATGAAAGCCGACTGCTTGGAAGCGTTGTTCCATTGCCCGCCGGAAGCAGCGCATCGGTCTTCACAAAGACGGATTCAACAGATCTTTACGAAGTCATCCAGTTCACGGTGAAAATGGTGGTCGATCTTCGAGACCTGGAAGTCATCATTGACGGAATCAGCAGGGATCGTTTCCACACACTGTTGAACGTGGGATATGTCTACGATCGCAAATATCTCGAAAACCTCGACATGGAAGGCAAGATTTTCGGATCTGAACCGACCGCGATTGTCGTGCTCGATTTTGAAACCATCATGTTCGGCGACATCTATCGCAGACTGATGCCGGACTCCGTACTGAGCAAAATTGGCAAGGAACGCCCCAAGGATGAGGATGACGCAAGCTGAGCGACCTAGTGATCGGTACAGGGTTTATCGTCGCATTCGTATAAAGAATAACTGGTAAGGATTCTCTGTCGTATGGCGAAACAAGCAGTCAATGTAGTTGAGCGGCATTTGGAAAAGGGGATTCTTGGCCTGTGTGTGGCCGTCCTCATCGGGTCGATCGTCACCTTTCTGGTCTCATCGCCCAACAAGATCGAAATCGGAGGGGATCTTGTCGGTCCGAGCGAAATCGACGATCGGGCGCTGAACGCAGCCAACCAGCTTCGCGATCGACTCCGCAATGCCCGCCCCGAAGAAGCGGACATCGCCGAATTTGTACCCGAATTCGAAAATGCGTTAAGTCCGCTCAGATACGCTTCGATCGAACCCCTCCTGCCGATATCCGTCCCTTGGCTTCCTCCTGTACCGGACGTGATTGACGACGTACCGATCGAGGGTGAAATCCGATTGGCCAAGGTCATCAAACCATCCAGGCTACGGGTCACCCAGGGGCGATCCACAGTCTTCATCCAACCACCGATCGTCCTCGGAGACACGAAGAAGAGCGGCTTTGCACCCGATCCGGACTTCGAACAGTCCTCAGGCCTCGGGCAGGGCGTGGATGTCAACTGGGTCACCGTAGGGTGCCTTTTTGACCAAAAAGAACAGATTTCGATACACCAGCAGGCAGGATACAAAGCCGGGCGACAGTCCCCCTACCTCCTCGGCGTGGACCTCGAACGCCGGCGTAAAAATCCAAACGGAACCTACACTCCCTGGGCAGAGGTTCAGACGTACAATCCTACGGTGTTACCCACCCCTCCGACTGTCGAACTTATTCCAGGACCGAACCAGACACTCATCGCAAGCATTGACACTGAGACTGATCTCCGAGACTTTTTCCGCCTGCTCAAGCGCTTCCAGGCCAATGTGTTTCGACCTCTTTTTCCTGAGATTCAATTCGGGAGTGACTGGCTTTACCCCAAATACCTCGATGTGGAAAATATCCGTGTCGAAGACCTCGACTGGGAACTGTGCAGTCCTGAGGACGGTACAGACTGTGGCGATCCAAGACCGTACCCTGCCCAGTCAGACATCGCTCCGGTGACGGAAGCTCCAAAAACCGGTGTTGCACTCGTAGAAGCAACACTGGAGGAGGCCATGCGGTACTTTGACCGTGGTGATTATGACCGTGCGATCGAGACGGCTGAGGATGTCAACACCATGGAAGGCGTCCGTTCAAACCACTTGCAGCAGGTGAAGCAGATCATCGAGGACGCCAGGCAGCGTAAACGGGATGCGGAGCGGGGCGCAGATGTAGCGAAAAATCCCTCCGATACCACGGCAGACGACCGCGCTCAACGCAAATCGCGCTACCAGGTTGCCTGGGTACACGATCTCTCCGATGAGCTTGGCGGCGGCGCCCAGTCGGGCAT
The DNA here is from genome assembly GCA_024275565.1 of Planctomycetota bacterium. Lineage (GTDB taxonomy): Bacteria > Planctomycetota > Phycisphaerae > UBA1845 > UBA1845 > JAJRYY01. Next base: position 34,060 of record JAJRYY010000194.1, on the reverse strand, counting down.
GACCTACCAGTACCGAGCGAGATTTCGCCTCTACAACAGGTTCTGCGGTGCTCCGAGCGAGCTTGCCGACGCCGAGGACGCAAAACGCATCGTTGTGTTGGGCGAATGGTCAGCCCCAGGCGACGACGTACACATCGCCGAGGACGTCGCATTCTTCATCACCCATGGAAACCCATCGCTGGGGCGCGGAGCAAAAGCCACCGTCTTCAAATGGTTCGAGGGCATGTGGGTCAGCGAACCTTTCGGACTCGTCCCTGGAGAAACGATCGGGAAACGCAAGCGGACTACGGGAAGGCAGCTTCCTGACGGAGGACACGATCGCCCACAGGTGGACTTTTCCACCGGTGCAACGGTCATCGACATCGATTACGACTACACATATCGCCGGAAGAGGCAACGCGGGCACAGCTTTGAATTGCAGAATCCTCGTCGCACGATTGCGGTGATGTATGTGACTTCGGACGGCATCCTGCGTCAAAAGGTCATGGAAGAAGACAAGTACGGTCCGCAGAAAAAAGATTTTGTATCGCGACTTGAAAAAGGGCGATGAGCTTCCGTGACAGGAGGCCCAGTCCCCCTAACCCCGGCAGATCGCCCATTCTCTAACATTTGCGTCTGATATAACAGGCGTTTTGTCTCTCCGGGCGTATTGTCGCACACCTGCCCGGACGCCCTTTTTTGCAATCGCCAAAAGCTGAGCTTCGACAGCTCTGATATGAGGTGTTTGGGGGTTAAATCGTTGTGTTTCCCGGCCTTGCGGTGGCTGGACGCTGCCACTAAACTCCGCACGTACTGGTTGGCGGTGTGATGCGCCGACTGATATGTCGTATTACGGTCCCGCCCTCCCCCGCCCAACCGTGGCGAGATCCAAGCGGGCATTCCATCGACTCCCAATTTGGGACTCCCAGAATTTGGGAATAGCAGGAGATGCATTCGTGATGACGCGAACGCCCTTCAAGAGCGTGCAGTGGGTCGTCTTGCTTTCGGCATTGACGATGGGTGGTTTACAGACGTGGGCACAGGATCAGACGCCTGCCGACACCCTCATAGAAGCTGTTCAGCGCTTCGACGAGGGCGACTACGTTGGTTCCGGGCATTTGCTCGACCAGCTCGACGCATCCCGACTGTCTGAGGATGAGCGGGCAAAACACGCCGAATACACGCAGCGCGTCGCATTGGCTGTTTCGATGCAGGAAAAATCCCGCCTCGACCTTGACGCTGCCAAGCTGGCTGCCTCAGAAAGTCGATACGATGACGCGAAGCGACTGTACCAGGACGTCATCGAAAACGAGTACGCATCTCGGAACATCCGCGAAGAGGCGAGACTTGATCTTAGAAATATAAACCGGTCAGCCCCAGGAGCGCATGCCGACGCTGGAACGCATACCGATTCAGGAACGCATGGCGATTCAGGGACTCATGGCGACTCAGGGACTCATGCCGATTCAGCAGCCATGACTGGCGACGCCGCGATCGCCCCCATGAGTGACGCGCAGGCAACGCAGCTTCGTTCGCTTCGCGCAAAGGCAATGACGCGGGAAGGATACGCAGCCCTCGATGCGGGCGACCATCTCCTGGCGAGCTCCCTGTTCCACAAAGCCATCCAGCAGGTTCCCGGATTCCCCGAGGCAGTCGCCGGTATCGAAAGACTCGGCAAACACGCCATGGTGGAGGATGATGGCGAACGCCTGATCGACCGGATTCAGGATCGCAACGCCATCGCGTGGCAGCGCACGGTCACCACATACCGGTCGGCTGAGCGCGAAGCCCAGCAGCACGTCCTCAACAACCGCTTCCAGGATGCCCTCCAGACACTGCTCCGGGCACGCCAGATCATCGAACAGGGCAAGCAGTTCGCATACCCCATCGCACGATATGAACAGCTCCGCCACGACGCCGATGCCCTTCAAAGATACGTCGAATCTGAAGAACGAGATTACAACGAAAGAGAGATCGCCGGTCAGCGTGAGGAAGCAAGACGCGAAAATCTCGATCGCGCCAAACGAGCACGCGACGCCAAACGCGAGCGTATCGGTGGCCTGATGGATCTCGCCATCCAGCATCGCAAGGATCGCGATTATGACTCAGCAAAACAGGTCCTGAAACAAGTACTCGCCGTCGATGGCAACAATGACAACGCACGCTGGATGCTGGACACCATCGAAGACCGTTTGATCTACGATCGTCAGCGAAAGATCCGCGGAGAAATCGAGGTCAATTCCCTGCAGGTTCTGACCGACGTCGATGAATCCAAGATTCCGTGGTGGGCAGACCTCGTCTACCCCAAAAACTGGAAAGAAATCATCAGCCGCCCCACACGCGTACAACCCGGAAGCGAGTACCGCGAGGGACGCGACGCCGATCTGCACTCCAGCCTCGATCAGCCCGTCCGAATTGACTTTCAGGGCGAACCGTTCCACGAGGTCATCACGAGGCTGGCGGACGCTAATAAAGCCAATATTTCCGTCGCCTGGAACGACCTCGCAGCCGCTGGCATCAAACGTGACACACCCGTCCACGTCAGACTTTCCAACCCTGTCCCGCTACGCGTCGCCCTGCAGGAAGTGTTGGATCAGGTCTCCGACAACCGCACCGAGCTTAGTTTTCTACCAATCGACAGCATCGTCAAAATCGGTACACGCGAACTCCTCGACCGCCACACCTACGATGAAGTCTACGACGTGTCAGACCTGCTGATGCCCATCCCCGACTTCGACGACGCCCCCAGCATGGACCTCAACGATCCCTCGAACTTTGTCGTCTACAGCGACCCCAGGGTGGATGGAAACGTGTTGGATTCACTCATCACATCAGACAACGACGAACTCCTCGAAGAGCTCACGCATTCCCATGCAAACGATCTGATCGCCCTCATTACAAAAACCATCAACCCCGAAAGCTGGCGAGGATCGGGCGGAACCGTCGGATCCATCACGGAAATCAACGGTCAACTGGTCATCACGCAGACACCCAGCGGTCAGGCACGCATCGGTGGTTTGCTCGAAAAACTCCGAGAGCAACGATCCATTCAGATCGCGGTCGAAGCACGATTCCTCACAGTCCAGAGCAACTACCTTGAAGAACTCGGCATGGATCTGGACATCGTACTCAACAGTGGAAACGCCGGGTTCGACTTCATTCCCGGAGCAGGTGGGTCAACAGTATTCGACCCGGTCCAGGGCACGCGACTGCTGCTGCCACGCTCATTTTCGCGCGTCGGGTTCACACCCGCAACGCCGGGTTTTGGAAACGCGCTGGCGCCTGAAGCAGGTGCTGCAGCACTCGCTCAGCCCTTTACAGCACCGGGACTCGTTCCAAGCCCGGGCAACGCGTTCGGCGGAAGCGCAAATACCACACCCATCCCATTCATCAACAACATCCTGAGCTTTACAGACCCCGCAAAGCTGACCACCGACCTGCCCGGATCATTTGCGGGTAACCCCACAGCCCAGCCGGCATTCAACCTCTTTGGCAGCTTCCTCGACAACATACAGGTCGACTTCCTGATCAGAGCAACCGAGGCAGATTCACGCACAACCACCATGACCGCCCCACGCCTCGTACTCTTCAACGGCCAGAGAGCATGGTCCGCAATCGTCAACCAGCAGTCCTTCGTAAGCTCGCTTCAACCCGTCGTCGACGCGACCGGGCAGGCACCACTCATCAGCAACATCGAAACGGGGGCAGTCCTCGACGTCGAAGCCACCGTGTCCGCTGACCGTCGCTACGTCACCATGACACTTCGCCCATCAGTCGGACGACTCCTTGGCATCCAGACATTCGCTTTCACGGTAGGTGCAGCCGCTGGCTCGGGCGCTTTCGTCCAGCTGCCGAGCATCTCCCGACAGGTCGTGCGTACCACGGTTTCGGTACCTGATGGCGGAACCCTGCTCATCGGCGGCCAGAAGCTCGCGGGCGAAATCGAGATCGAAGCTGGCGTCCCCGTACTCTCCAAAATCCCGATACTCAAACGCTTCTACTCATCAAAAACGCTTGTCAAGGATGAGCAGGTACTGCTGATCCTGGTCAAACCAAAGATCATCATCCGCACAGAAGCGGAACAGGAGGCATTCCCCTCCTTCAGCCAGAATTAGCACCCGTCCGCCAAGGCCGCCAGCCAGATTCGGTCGCCATGTCGAACGCAGCTAGCGGGGAATACGATTGTTGAATGTCATATGCACGACCCTGCCAGCATGGATATGGTTCGCTGTCGTCGGATTGACTCCGCCGCCAGCGCAGGATCCATCCCCCGATCAGAACCGAGCCGTTGCGGGAAAAGGGATAGTCGAATACGCCCCCGGTCTCCGCATCGATTTCAAACACCCTCGCGTCGAAATCGACGGTATTATCACACTCCGCGAAGGTGCGCTTGAGCTGTTCGCCTGCATCGCCCAGACCCGCGAGCACGAGAGTATCGTCGTCGTCGAAGCTCGCCCGCTCCGAATCTTCGAAGCGCTCGGGCTTATCGGACTCAAACCAGGTTCTCCAATCAGCTTCGACAATAAAACACAACAATGGACCCCACCCACCGGTGATCCGCTCAAAATCCAGGTACGATGGAACGATCGCGGCGGCAGACATTCGGCTGATAAGCGAAACGCCAAAAACAAAGCAACCGGTGAGCATGACGCTGGCGAGACAATATCCGACATCGGCCAATGGATGCTCAACGCGGCCACGGGCAAACCGCTGCCGACACGGGCGTGGGTTTTCGCCGGGTCAGCCCGTGACGAGGGTGGAGCATTCCAGGCTGATCTTGAAGGTACCGTGATTTCTGTTGTCGATTTTCCGTCGGCTCTGATCGCCCTGCCACAGCTCAATACGGCGGATAATTTCGGACTTTGGTTACACACAAATTCAGACAACATCCCACCACTTGGCACAAAAATCACACTCCTCATCTCACCGGTCGAGCTGAAGCAATTCACGATACAAATCAATGTTGAGGGTGGAATTGGCTACGTTTCGGGCGATCCCTTGAAATCGGGCGATCCCCTGAAATCGGGCGATCGCCCTGAAACTGGCGTATCGATGCGACGCCTGCTCAACGCGATGGAGATTTTCCTCAAAACCGCTCCCTATGCCTCGATCGAGGTCCGACCCGCCACCAGCACCCCCGAGCATATCGTCGAGCGCATCACAAACGCCGTCCGCATCGCCGTCGGCGATCGAGCAACCGTGCATCGGACACCTGCCAGACCAAAGACCACCAGACGGACGATTTCGGAACGGGAACCTGCGAAACCGAAGGCTACGAAACGGGAGGGTGCGAAACCGGAGGCTGCGGGTCGAAAGATTGCGGATCGCGAGACTGCGAATCGAGAGGCACCCAATCGTGAGACAGGAAAACGTCCCCGAAGCTCCCAGTCAGAACCAGATAAGTCGCCCAAATCCGGGGATTCCGGGCGACAAGGTTGACCAAAACCCCCCACCCGGAGATAGTTTTCCGCAGATTGGGGCGAATATCGGACTTTCAGTGCAGACGAATCTGCTCATTCGCTGGTTCATGGTCGTATCAATGCGAGACCAAGAGACATGAAGACGGTTTCCGAAACAAATGTAAGTTCCAAAACAATGACAACATCACCAGATTCGAACGCGACCACACCTGACACGACGACCCCGAGCGCGACTACCCCGAGCGCGACTACCCCGAGCGCGACTACCCCGAACGCGACAACACTGGACGCGACGACCCCTGACGCGACTCCCCCAGATGCGATTATTCCGGATGCGGACAACGATTCGTGGATACTGGATCAGGGGCGGGAGGTCATTCGCAAGGAAATCGCGGCGCTTCAGCTTGCGGAGGAGCGACTGGGGAGTTCCTTCAGCGACGCTGTCCGGCTTATCCTTGGTTGTACGGGCAGAGTGGCTGTTACGGGCGTCGGAAAAGCAGGTGATATCGGACGTAAGATCCACTCCACGCTTTCCAGCACAGGAACGCCCGCTTACGTTCTGCACCCGCTCGAAGCTCTACATGGCGATCTTGGTATGGTCCAGAGAAATGATGTGGTTCTGGCGTTAAGCAAAAGCGGGACCACTCAGGAACTTGTCGGCCTGCTACCGCTGCTGGCGAAGGGTGGGTGCAAGCTGATCCTTCTTTGTGCGAACGCAAAATCAACCTGTGCCCAGCATTGCGACGTCGTGATCGATTTCGGGGCGTCCCCGGAGGCCTGCCCCCTTGGCATGGCGCCCAGCTCATCGACGGCTGCCATGCTGGCGGTGGGCGATGCGATTGCTCTGACCGTCATGCGGCTGAAAAACGTGCAGCCGGAAGAATATGCGAGAAACCATCCTGGCGGAGCGCTGGGGCGTGCCCTGATGAAGGTTCACGAGATCATACGGACCGGTTCAGACTGCCCAACCGTGCATGCAGATGCCACACTTCGTGATTATAGCGAAGCGGTCCTGAACGCACCGCGGCGGGCTGGTGCTGCTGCTGTGGTCGATGATGATGGGAAACTGGTCGGGATTTTCACGCATGGTGACCTTTCCCGGTTGCTGGGCGAGGCGGAGCACCCGGCTGATCGGCATCTTCGCGATGTGATGACTGGAAGCCCGAAGGTCGTCCATCGGGATGCATTGGTTCTCGATGCCCTCCGCATCATGCAGCCGCTTCGTATTGACGAAATTCTCGTGGTAGATGACGATCAGAAAGTTGTCGGAATGGTCGATATTCAGGATCTGCTGGCTGAGGGTTTCTCTCACTTCGATGAAGGATGACCGCAGGCGGTCGGTGTTATGGTGGTTGGGTCGTTCGAGGCGTCTCCGAGGAAATAGAAGGAATTCTTCACATTGAAACTATCCGTTGTTATCCCGGTTTATAACGAGCGTGCGACCCTGCTGGAGTTAATTTCGCGTGTTATTGCTGTTGATATCGGCATGGACCGCGAGATCATTCTTGTGGATGACGGCAGCGTGGACGGGACGCGTGAACTCTACCCGCTGATTGAAAAGCGCTGGCCTGAGGAATCGTTCAAGATCAAGCTTCAGGATGTCAATCGTGGGAAAGGTGCTGCCCTCCGCGCGGGTTTTGATCTGGTCTCCGGCGACATCGCCATCATTCAGGACGCCGATCTGGAGTATGACCCTGCCGACTTCCCGCAATTGCTCAAGCCCATTATCGATGGTAAGGCTGACGTCGTGTATGGGTCTCGATTCGTTGGTTCAGAAGCCCATCGGGTGCAATATTTCTGGCATATGATTGGGAATAAATTCATCACACTCCTCTCGAATATGATGACAAATCTGAACCTCACCGATATGGAAACATGCTACAAAGTGTTCCGCAGCGAGGTACTCGAATCCATCAGCCTGGTGAGTGATGGTTTTAACATCGAACCGGAGATGACCGCCAAGGTCGCACGGGGAGGGTGGCGTATTTTCGAGGTCGGAATCAGTTATGCCGGACGCACCTACGAGGACGGCAAGAAGATCACCTGGGTGGATGGCGTCAAAGCTCTGGTGGCTATTTTCAAATTCCGTTTTCTGCGTTAGTGACCCGTGGCAAGTTCGCTGGGCGCGGCAAATATCATTCAACTCTGGAGCGGTCCTTTTTCACCAGATCAGGTCGCGCCATAATCCTTCAACTTCCGATACAGCGTCCGCTCACCGATTTTCAAGATGCTGGCTGCTCGCTCCCGGTTTCCACCCGTCAGCTTCAGCGTGTTCAATATATGCAACCGCTCTACGTCGGCCATGCTCAGCCCTGCGAGGCTGGTTGTCCCGGTCGGTACAATATCCGTACATCCGCTGATGTGTTCCGGAAGATCGTCAACATCCAGTATGTCATGGTCCGTCTCGATCACCATCCGCTCGATCACATTCTTCAACTCGCGTACATTCCCCCGCCAGCCGTGGTTCGTCATTTTCCGGAGCGCTTCCGGTGTCACACCTGAGACACTGATGCCGTACTCCGCTGTCGCCGCTTCCAGAAAATGATGTACCAGCAACGGAATATCCTCGCGCCGCTCCCGAAGCGGAGGAAGCCGAATCGCACCTTGCGCGTGCAGGCGATAAAACAGATCCTCCCGAAACGCACCCTCCTGGATACGCTCCAACAGGTCATGATGCGTGGCAGCCACGATCCGAACATTCACATAGCGTACATCGTTGGACCCGACCCGAAGAACCTCGCCATTTTCCAGGGTGCGTAAGATTTTCGCCTGCATGGCGATCGGCATGTCACCGATTTCATCCAAAAACAACGTCCCCCCATCCGCCGCTTCAAACGCCCCCTTCTGGTCAGACGTCGCCCCCGTAAACGCACCCTTCACATGCCCGAAGAGCAAACTTTCAAGGAGCGACTCGGTCACGGCTGCACAGTTGATCGGCTTGTACGGTTTGTCGCGCCTCGGTGACAATGCATGGACCCCACGCGCGACCAGCTCCTTCCCCGTACCCGACTCCCCCACCACCAGAACCGTACTTTTCGTCGGAGCAAGTTTTTTGACGCGTTTCAATTCCTTCCGCAACGACTCGCTGACGCCGATCAAGCCTTCAAAGTTGTAGGCTTTGTCCAGACGCTCACGCATCAACCGCTTGCCCCGCGCGTCAGAAGCGCGAACGGCGGCGGCGTCTACCGATTTCCGGAGACGCTCGAGATCCAGTGGTGACAGCAGAAAAGCATCGCGACCGGTCTCCCCCAGCCCATCGATGGCAGCAGTTGCCTCAGATTCCCGATCTGGCGAAACCACCAGCACACAGGCGACGTCCGGAGCGATTTCCCGCGACGCCTGAATAACATCCACACCGCCCATATCGCCAGCCAACACCTCATCGACCACAATCACATCCGGTTGACGCTGCTGCACACTCTTAATCGCAGCTTCGCCGTCGGCGACACGGTTGCAAAAATGCCCGGTACTGCGCAGATCGTCTGCCACAGACTCATCGCCCGCCTCTTTACCGACAATGAGTACGAACGCCTTTTCACTCATCGCCAAACCCACCCATGCAAAATCCTCAGAACCAGGGAACCAACCATGTCGCAACACCGACTCGAATACCGGCAAGCGGGAACGCTCAAAATCCAAAAAGCGGGAACGCCCGAAAGGACGCCCCCGCTGGATTCTATTCTATATGGCATGACACGTCACACGGTTCAAGAGGATAAGAACCCAGCCAAACCGCCGCAAGATCTAATCGTCCTGATCGTCACCGTGATCGTCGTCGCCGCCATCACCACTGTCATCGCTGTCACCACCACCCTCTTCTTCGATGATCGCCTGACGACGAGACAACTTGATCCGACCTTGACCATCGATCGCGATCACTTTAACACGCATACGGTCGCCGACAGAGCAAACTTCTGCCACGCTCTTGATATAACCGTCTGAAAGCTCGCTGATGTGACAAAGACCGTCCTGGCCTGGGGCAACCTCAATGAACGCTCCGAAATCCTTCACGCTCGTCACCTTGCCATCGTAGATCTTCCCGTCCTTCACTTCCTGCGTGACAAGCTCAACCATCTCAAGCGCACGCTCAGCCGCAGCAGCATTCGTTGATGCAATCTGGATCGTTCCATCGTCGTCGATGTCCACGCGAGCACCTGTCTCACCCTCAATGCCACGAATTCCACTGCCGCCCGGTCCAATGACCTTCCCGATTTTCTCAGGATTGATCTTGATGGTCAGAATACGTGGAGCAAACTCGCTCAGTTCCTTCCGAGGACGTGGTAGCGCCTGAAGCATGTTCCGAAGAATCTCGAGACGCTTCTCCTTGGCAAGTGCGAAGGCTTCACGGATGTGCTTATCCGTCAGGCCGCGAACCTTAATATCGAGCTGAATACCCGTGATTCCACGCTGTGTGCCAGCCACCTTGAAATCCATGTCACCGAAGTGATCTTCTTCACCGGTGATGTCGGCAAAGAGCTTGTAATCGTCGCCCTTGCTCGCCATGCCAATGCTGATGCCCGCGACCGGACGACTGATCGGTACGCCAGCATCCATCAACGCGAGCGTCCCGCCGCAAACAGAAGCCATCGAACTGGAACCATTGGATTCAAGAATCTCAGACGCAAGACGCACCGTATAAGAGAATTTGTCCGGCGACGGAAGGACACGCTCAAGCGACCGCTCTGCCAAAGCACCGTGACCGATCTCACGACGACTCACCGCACCCACACGCTTCACCTCACCCACACTGAACGGCGGGAACGTATAATGCAGCATGAATTTCTTGCTATATTCCTCGCCAAGACCATCCACACGCTGCTCGTCACGCGATGTACCCACCGTCGCAACCACAAGCGCCTGCGTCTCACCACGGGTGAACAAGGCTGACCCGTGTACACGAGGAAGGATGCCAACTTCCGAATCCAGCGCCCGCAAATCTTCACACCCGCGACCATCAGAACGGAAATCTTCGGACATGATCATGTCCATGACGATAGATTCCTCAAGCTTATCCAGCTCATTGCGAACCTGGTCCCGAGTGAAATCAAGATCCTCGGCATCCTCCGGCATGAGCGAATCGATCGTCGCATTATAAATCTCACGGACAGCTGCCTTACGTTCCAGCTTGCCCTTGATCCGACGAGCTTCACGAATCTTGGCCTCAGCCAACTCGCGAACATTCGATTTCAACGAATCCGGGATGACTGCAGGCGTCCATTCCACAGGGCAGGAACCATGCGAAACCAACTCCTCGATCATTCCACAAATATCGGCAACCGCCTTCTGACCAAACTGCAACGCGTCAGCCATTGGCTCTTCTTCAACCTCGGAAGCACCCACCTCGATCATGTTGAGCGCGTCCTTATGACCCGCGACAACCATGTCCATCTCGCTGTATTCAAGCTGAGCTTCACTCGGATTCAGGACCAGCTCGCCCTCAATCAACCCGACGCGAACCACGCCAATGGCGGTATCGAACGGAATTTTCGAGATACAAAGACACGCAGACGCACCAATCAAACTCAGCAGGTCGGGGTCGCACTCAGGATCGGACGACATCACCAATGCCTGAATCAAAACCTCATCATGGTAACCATCAGGAAACAATGGGCGGAGCGGACGGTCAATCATCCGACACGTCAGAATTTCCTTGGTCGTCGGACGACCTTCACGCTTGAAAAAACCACCCGGAAACTTGCCAGCTGCGTAGATCCGCTCACGGTAATCCACCGTCAACGGGAAAAAATCGATGCCCGGACGAGGATCGGACGTCACCACCGTCACAAGAACTGACGTATCTCCATAGCGAACCACAACCGCACCAGCAGCCTGCTTCGCCAATTTACCGGTCTCAATACTGAGTGTCCGGCCTCCAATTTCACGTTTCACTACAACTGATTCCATATCCATCCCGTCATTTCTGCCGATACCGACAATACAGCCTGCGACCCTCGGCGCAGAACGCGACTGTCAACGAAGCGAACCCCCAATGGATCCAAACGCCCGTTCCCACAATGAAACCGGACTCCTCCGTCGCATTTCCAACATATATTCAACACATTGTTTCAAGATTCATGATTCTTTGAAGAGTCAGCCGCAGACCTGCCCCAGGCGGAACCCACAAAAACAGCGAACCGCCCACCCAATGGATAACCGCCCACCAAATGGAAAACCCGCCTCTGGCCATCGAACTGCGGTGGGGATTGAAAAATTCGGCGGGATACCACGCGGGAAAAATCGGCAAGCGTAAAACCAAACTCCACAGATCGCCGCCAGCCCGGGATACCCGAAACAGACCACAGACAGCCCCTGAAAACGCCCCACCCGCATCAACTCACCAATTGACGCAACTCACCGGCGCACAACCAACCTGCGCGGCTGACTTGCACGACCAATCGACGCGGGAAAGCGACTATTTGCGCAACCCAAGACGCGAAATCACGTCCTTATAACGCTGGCGATTCTTTCCAACCAGATACTTCAACAGGCTCGCGCGACGCCCTACCATTTTCAGGAGACCTCGACGAGAAGAATGATCCTTCTTGTGGATCTTCAAATGCTCGGTCAATTCCTGGATCCGACTGGTCAAAATCGCAACCTGAACCTCGGGTGATCCGGTGTCGCCACCGTGAACGCGATATTCCTCAACAATCGATGATTTGATTTCTGGTGTCATAATCCCTGCTAATACTTCAATTCCAACCTAAACCATCCAACCCATTACCAACACAACCAGCTACGCATAATCCCGAAGAACGCATCACGCCTCCACCGGAATCTGCGAACAGTAACAACAGATTCAGACAAACGCAACCCCACTTCACACCCCAGCAAACCGATTCAGCCGAGAAGCTCAAGCCGACAAGCAACCTTTCAACCGACCAAAAACTTCTCAGCCGACCAGTACTTCTCAGCCGACCAGAACTTTTCAACCCACAAGCAACTTCTCAACTGACTCCATCAACCGGTCCAGACGAAACGGCTTGTTAAAATACGCGTCCACACCCAGGGTCTCAGCCCAGGTCTGATGCCGCTTCCCCTGATTTCCAGTTATCATAATCACCCGTGGACGCTGATCTCCGGCACCTTTCAGCTTTTCCAGCACCAGAAACCCGCTCCGCTTGGGCAGCATCGCGTCCAGAACCACAAGATCAGGATGATCCTGCTGAGCACGCTCGATGGCTTCATTACCGTCCACAGCCGTCGTAACGTGCGCCCCACTGTCGGAAAAAACCGAACTCAACGCCTCCACAACATCAGGGTCGTCGTCAACGATCAATATACACTTGTCCTGAAGCGTATCATTGCTCATAACTTCTCCAGTACCAATGACTTACGATGAATACGGACCCTATCCGAGGCCTACGCAATCCCCACCAGGAAACCCCGCATAGGAGTATAGACACCGACAATACCAGTTGCAAGCAAGTTACGCCTCACCCCCGACACCCCACCACCTGCCCAACGACAGTCTCAACGCTCAACGACAATCCCAGCGTTCAAAGCCCATCCCCCCAAATCAACACCCATCCCCACAACCAGCGCCATCCCCACGCTTAATGCCCATCCCCACGCTCAACACCAAGCCGGAAACGTCTCCCCTCCTGAACCACGCGCAACGCGAGAGACCCCGACAAAAGCTCGTCCAATAACCCCCCAACAGCCTCCTCACGCCACCCACGCTGCAAGCCACGTGCATCAACACGGTCAGAATCGGGCCGGGTATGGGTCATCACCAGGGCACGAATGTCTTTATTCGTCGCCAGCAATCCACCGGATATCCGCTCACGCTGACAAAAATCATGCAATACTGCAGAAACCACCTTGCCCAGCAGAACCTCGTCGGCAGTCTCTTCCAGCACATCCGGCGGTTGCGGTCGATCTGCCTCTGGAACCTCAAGACCACGTTTGACAGCCTCACCAACCTGTTTCAGCGCGTTTCCGGTCAACTGAAACCCGCGAAGCGACTGCAAATCATCCCGTCGATGCCATCCATGTCGAGCAATGGCCACCATGAGATAATCCTTCAACAACGCCCGTGGGGGACGATTAAACTGCTGTCCCATCCGATCTCGCTCGATCGTCAGCTCCCGAAGGATCGAAAGCGCCTCACCATTCAGACCACCGATCCCCTTCACCTTCCGAAACAACTCCTCATCCTTGGCTTTGTACAGCTCGAGCGACGAAAATCGCGCAAATTCAGCCTTCGCCCACTCCGTCCGCCCCTTTTTCTCCAGTCGTTCGCACAATTTATCGTGAATTGGGAGCAAATACGCGACATCGTCCACCGCATATTGAATCTGCTTGGCTGACAACGGTCGCTGCCGCCAGTCCGTCAGGGTCTGAGATTTCCCCAGCCGGACCCCCATGACAGCCCGAACCAGCCGCTGCAGACTCATCGGATAATCCACATCCACCAGACCGGCAGCGATCTGGACATCGAACACATTCAGTGGAGCTTTACCCGTATGCACGCAGGACAAGCCGAAATCTTCCAACCCCGCGTGAACGACCTTTTTCACGTCATCCCGGCTGATAAGGTCCCAAAAACACCCCAGATCGTACCCTTTGTAGGGATCGATCAGCCAGACCCCGTCATCCGTCGCCACCTGAAGAAGGCTCACCTCAGCGTCATACGACCCTTCGGCTACAAACTCTGCATCAAACGCGAATCTCCCCGATTCGACGAGTCGTTCGCAGAATTCCTCCAATTCCCCCAGATCCTCTATCATACGCGTTTTACACTCCACCGGATCAGGGCGGTGCTGTTTCGCTTTTTTTCCACGCGATGATTTCGACGACTTTGACAAAGCTTCTCCTCACGCCATCATCACAAAAGACGCGTGATAGCATCAAACAATTCATGGGTGCATCAGATAACATGGATGCATCAAATAAAATGTTGCTGCATAATACCTAATCGCAATTGGACGAACTGGCTAGTATTTTTTTTCACGGATGGGTTAGCACACTGATGACCGACACAAAAAACGACACGCCCGGCGATCCGGACAATACGTCCGTGGATACGTTGCCCGGACACGTACAATGTCTTGGCACTATCTTGGCATTTCTCTGCGCATTGAGGATCACGAAGAAAGCAGAATCAAACGTCACACTTGCGACACCATTCGTCCCGTTTATCGTCGTCCTGGTCATACTCGTAGCACCGGTCCTGGCTGATGATTCCAAAAAAGCGACCGATATCAACGAATGGACGCGGCTTGGAAATCTCGGCAAAGCACTTTACGACAAGGGAGAATTCGCCAAAGCCCTCAAGCTTTTCACAACAGCCGCTCGTATCCACCCCTCAGATGCTGCGACACGGCTTAACCTGGCGAATACGAATTTGCGGGCAAACAATCTCGACGACGCCATCCGACATGCCCGCGAAGCAATCCAGATCGATCCTGAATCTGCGGCTGGTTACTATATCGTCGGTTGTGCGCAGATCAGGAATCGTGATTTTGTCGCCGCCATCAAAGCCCTCGACCAATCCAAATCGCTCGAACCCGGTATCGCAGCCGTCAGCTACCAGCTTGGGCGTGCGCACAAGGAGATCGGGGAAAACAACGCCGCCATCCGGGATCTCCGTGATTGCGTCGCCCTCGACCCGAAGCATCCTTCCGCCCACTACATGCTCGGTCAACTTCTCGCTCGCGCCGGCAAACGCGACGAAGCCCGCACCGAACTCCAGACCCACGCGAGACTCGAAGAACATCACCGCGATCTGTAAAAAACCGAATATTTCTACGAGCAATGCGTCCATACGCAGGCCCGGGCAGCGACCGCAATCGATCATCCACCGCCCCCCATCAATGTTCAATTCAAAAGCACCAAAGTCAAATTTCCTGAGGCATTACGCGTGCCCGTCGCCACCCTGGACCTGAACCAAAATGGGATGGCCGATATTCTCGCTACCACGACCGACGGAAAACTCGTCCTCCTGGAGTTTCGGGGTAAATCCTCGGTGACCCTCGCCACAGCGGACTGCCCCAACGCAGCATCCATCACACACCTGGCGGTGGCTGACCTCAACAACGATGCCCGCATCGACATCATCGCCGCAAGCCCGACATCCGTCCGCATTTTTTCCGGGTCAAAAAACGATGAGAGTCCTGAAAATGCTGCGAGCGACGACAAGGCTGATAATGGCGACGAAACGTTCACTTTCAGTGACATCACCACTAAAACCCCTTTCGCGACAACCCCCGCAACCGCCACGCTCCCCATCGATCTCGACCACACCGGAACGCTCGACCTCCTCACAATCGCCACCGACGGGAAACTCCGCCTCTTCCGAAATGACGGTGCATTCTCCTTCACAGACGCCACCAGCGATACCGGGCTCGACGCGCCCCTCCCGGGTGCGTCAAACGCCATCGCCTGTGACTTCAACAACGACGAAACCATAGACTTCTTTGTCGCCCGGAGTGCCAGTCCACCGACACTTTTCACAAATCAACTTCTTGGCATGGTCGCCCCCTTCGACATCACACCACAGTTGCCCGCAGGACACCTCATCGCCATCGACGACCTGAACAACGATCTCCGTGCCGACATCGTCATCGCCGCACCTGACGCACTCCACATCGTCTTTGGTGGTGATGCAGGACGCTATACGATCGAAACGAAGAACCTCAGCATCCGGGCACTCGCATTGCTCGATTATGACAACGATGGCTGGCTTGACATCGCCGCAGCCGGGAAGACGCTCCGTCTCTTTCGCAATGTGGGGTTCCAGAAATTCGACGACGTCAGCGGCGATACAAATATCGCATCCGCAATGTCCAGCATCGCATCCGCAACCTCGGGGAATCCCATCACAGCCATCCATCCGGCTGACTTCAACGGAGACGGAACCACGGACCTTCTCATTACCACAAGTGACAGACGCCTCCATATACTCGAAAATCGTGTCCAGAATTCCGTCGTGAATCGTCTGCTGAAAATGAATCTTGTTGGTACACGCTCGAATTATGCGGGACTTGGCGTGCTCGTCGAAATCCGGGCAGGTGCGTTCCGGACAGCCCGAACCATCCACCGGCTTCCCATCGAAATCGGCGTCGGAAACCGAACCCTGTTGGATTCCATCACAATCGTCTGGTCCGATCAAATCGTGCAGGCAGAGGTTGAAGTGTCACTTTCCGGCACTGACCCGGTTACCTTCAAGGAACCCCGCGTCTCCTCCGCATCCTGCCCCTACCTCTACGCGTGGGACGGTGAACAATTCCGCTTCATCACAGACATCCTCGGGGCTGCTCCGCTCGGACTCCGCCGTGACCGGGACACCTTCGTCGATACTGACCCCGACGAATACGTCCGCATCGGCAGCAGTGAGGATTTTCCGCCCATCGGCGATCGTTACGAACTCCGCATTACGGAAGAACTCCGCGAAATCCTCTATCTGGACAGCGTCCGCCTCGTCGCCATCGACCATCCCACAGGGACAGAAGTCCACACCACAGACGCACTCCGCCCGGAACCCATCCCCCCAAGCGAACTGGTCACCCTCGGCATCAGAATTCCGCTCCGCCACGCCACTGTTGACAATTCCTCCGACGCGGGTGCCACCAATGTGACACACACGTTACGATCCATTGACGACCAGGTGGTGTCGCCGCAGAAACTCAGGATTCCCCAGCTTCGAGGCAGTGCCGAACCCTTCTCAGTCACACTCGATTTTGGTGCGCTCTCCACCGAGAAGCCGCTCACCCTCGCCTTGACCGGTTGGCTGCAATACGGGGGAGCAACCGGTAACGTCGCAGCCAGCCTGCACCCCGACCTCCCCTACCCCTGGCCAACCCTGGAATGCGACACGGGGAACAACGTCTGGCTGCCCATTGACATCCCGCCGGCTGCACCTGCTGGGAAGACCAAGACCATCCTCGTCGATCTCACGGGTAAGCTCCCGACCTCCGCGCAAAGATTGCGCCTCACAACGGCCTTCGAAATCCACTGGGACCGAATCGCCCTGTTCAGCAGCACTTCACACAATCGCTCGACTGAGACCCATCTGCTGCCGACTGAAGCAACACTGCAATGGCATGGTCATGGGGTGATCCCACCACATCCCGTGACCCTCCCCGATCGGCCCAGCTATTCAATCACCACCGATACTCCCAAATGGCGACGTCGCCCTGCGGGGTTCGTCACGCGGTATGGCGACGTACTTGACCTCGTGTCAAACGCAGACGACGAATTCGCGATTCTTGCCGGTGGGGATGAAGTTGTACTTTCCTTCGATGCGCACCGCCTGCCGCCACTGCCACAGGGTGTCACCCGTGACTTTTTCTTCTACAGCGTGGGGTATGATAAAGACGGGGATTACCATGTGGAGCGCGGGCGGACGGTTCTTCCGTTGCCATACCGGGATATGGATCATCAGCGATATGGTCGAGGGATGCCGGAATTACCCACGAAGGCCAGTCATCGTATCCACAATACACGGTACTCGGGGTCCCGGAGTTCGCGTGGATCGCAATGAGAGCCTGGGTGTGTTGTCGAGAATACTGTCATGCACACTCACGACGCCCAGGTGGTGCGGGCCTTGACTTTTTTGCCGGGGTTGCCGACAACTGGTTCGAGGCTGGTAAGGCTTGGATTCAGGAGCAGCGATGAGGGACACAACCTTGCGATACACAGACATTCTCAGTTTAGGCATTCTCAGTTTATGCATTCTCAGTTTATGCGTGCTATGCTCGGCGACGACTGCTTTTGCACAATCTGCGGCGGATCGACGCGCTCAGATTGATGAGCTGATGGAAAAAAGCAATCCCAAAGCTGACGACTGGCAGACGGAGATCGACCATTCCCACGCCAAGCATCAGATGAAAGACCTTGGGAAAGCACTCGCGAAACATCTTGAAAAAGGGGCTGACCTGAGTCAGGGCGTAACACCGTTCTTTGCTGCAGATGCAAAACTGCATCGCCTCCGCCCCAAGGTTCTCGATATTGCCCACGAGGCCAATCCAGGCGTGCGGCGGACGAGCGTCCCGGATGCAAGCAGACCGACGCAGCCGCCAATCATCGCGCTGAAAGAATTGATCGCACCACTTAACAAACCCAGGAATCTTCGTTTCGCGTTTAAGATCACCAGTGTTCATCCGGGCGAGACTGAGGGGTATTATGATACGTCCGTTCTGTACCAGGTGTATGCCAATGTGAATGACGGTGGATCGTCACCGTCCGGGATTCAGCAGAATGCGACGTGGCTGGTCTCGTGGCGACCTGGTCATGACCCCGATCACCCGCTGATTCAGAGCATCCGTCTTCAGCGTTTCGAGGAGATTACGACAGCAGGTGCGCTCTTCACCGATTGCACTGCATCAGTCATTCCGCCAGACGAAACGTGGAAGGCTCAGATGGCGCTCGGTGGTGAGTACTGGTATGGCCGAGTCGATGCTGTTGGTGAGCTGAATTTCCTCGGGCATGAAGGTGTCGCAGTGGGCGATGTGAATAACGATGATCTCGATGATGTGTATGTGGCTGCCGGCAATGGGCTTCCCAATCGCCTTTATATCCAGCAGCCTGACGGGAGTACTCGTGATACCGCTTATGACGCGGGCATGCCGTGGCTGGACCCGACGAAGGGTGTGCTGCTTGTGGATATTGATAACGATGACGATCAGGATTTGCTGCTTGCGATGGGTCCGACGATTGTCTATTGCCAAAACGATGGCAAGGGCGTGTTCACACCGTTCAGGAAGCTGCGGGCAGGGACGGATGCTGCGTTTTATTCGCTATCAGCCGCAGATTATGACAACGATGGCGACCTGGACATCTACGGTTGTCGGTATGTCAAGCAGCAATACGGGCTGTCGATCCCGATGCCGTTTCACGATGCGAACAATGGACCTCCGAACCATCTGCTGAGAAATGATGGGGCTGCGGGGTTCAAGGATGTCACGCGTGAGGTGGGTCTGCATGTGAACAACTCTCGGTTCAGCCTGGCTGCCTCGTGGAGCGATTTCGACAACGATGGTGATCTCGATCTTTATGTTGCCAATGATTTTGGGCGCAACAATCTGTATCGCAACGATGGCGGTACGTTTGTGGATATCGCTCCGGAGGCGGGCGTGGAGGATCAGGCGGCTGGGATGGGCGTGGCGTGGTCTGACATCGATCTGGACGGCGATCTCGATCTGCATGTTGCGAACATGTTCTCGTCTGCGGGTCAGCGGATAGCCTATCAGACGCGGTTCAAAGCGTCGGCTGGCGAGGGTATTCGCAAGGAATTGCAGCATCATACCTTGGGGAATGCGTTGTTCCGTAACAATGACGATGGGACGTTTGAGGACATTGGTGAGGTCGCCGGCATCCGTATGGGGCGGTGGAGCTGGGGTGCGAAGACGATTGATATTAACAACGATGCATACGACGACATCATCGCTCCGAACGGGTTTCTGACGAATGCTCGAAAGGACGATTTGTGAAGTTTCTTCTGGCGACGCGTTGCGTCGGAATCGCCGGTCGGCGATAGCGAAAATGAGGAAACCAGCTACGTCAACGGTTGGGCGGCGATGACGCAGCTTATGAACACTGGAGCATCGTGGTCCGGGCGGGAGCGACACTGTGCATTCCTGAATCTCCAGGATAATACATTTGTTGACATCTCTGCCGTCGCGCAACTGGATTTTCTTGATGACGGACGAGCGTTGGCGGTGACGGACTGGGATGGCGATGGCGATCTCGATCTCTGGTTGCGGAATCGTACAGGACCGCAGCTTCGGTTCATGCGTAACGATGACGCTTCCGGTCATCATTGGGTCGCGTTGAAATTGCGAGGTAAGACGTGCAACCACGACGCGATCGGTGCCCGGGTGGAGATTTTTGCCGGTGGGAAACGACTCGTCCGTGAGCTTCGTGCGGGCGACGGATACATGGCACAATCCTCGAAGTGGATGCACTTCGGGCTTGGAACGGCAGACAGGATCGACAAGATTGTGGTGCGCTGGCCTGGTGCTGAGACGCAGACGCTGGACGGTCCGGAAGTCGATCGCCGATACAAGCTCACGCAGGGTGCTTCGGAATTCGCAACCGTCGCGCCACGAAACATAACGATCAAAGCAGCCCCCGCACCGGACGTCAAAACGCCGTCCGCGACGCGCGTGGTACTCCGCGTACCGCTTCCGCTTTCGTCAAGCCTGCTTGAGAAACTTCAGCCGGCTGCACCGTCCGATGATCGCCCGCGTCTGATTAACCTCTGGGCACACTGGTGCGCACCGTGCGTGGCGGAATTGACCGAATTCGCCAAGCATGCCGGGCAATTCAACGCAGCCAATCTCAGCCTCGTGCTGCGCTCCGTGGATAAACCCGAAGATCACACGGCTGCCCGGCGTTTGTTTAAGAGCAAAATACTCCCCTTCGCCACAAAGGATGCGTCCCCAGGTGAGGCGACAGATTTCGCGTTTGAAACCATCGACAAAGCTACGCTCGACGTCCTCGACGCACTTATCGGACACGTCCTCAACAAGCCGGGCAAAATGGCGCTGCCGACGAGCCTGCTTGTTGATAAAAACGGCCAGATTCAGATCATCTATCTGGGGCCTGTCTCGACAAAACAGCTTCTCGCCGATGCAGCAACCTATGGTCAACATCCGGAGCAGCATCACGATCGCAGCCCGTTCCCCGGACGATGGTATTATGGGATGAAGCGCAATTTTCGCGGTCTAGCCAAAGATCTCCTGGACCGTGGACACCGCAAGGAAGCCCAGCATTTCGCCCGACTCTGGAAGCAACGGCAAAAACGCACGCGGTAAGATATGGCACGCCATCTCTGTGTCCTCAAGACTGGCGAAACGGTTCGGGTATGTGCGGGTACTGGGCGCTGGCCTGGTCATCGGCGATTCGCCCCGAATGGTGTTCCGATACGCTGCTACTGGTCGCCCTGTCATGCCTCACTGAAAATATTCCATGACACAAGGACTTTCCGTTCAAAATGTGGTATTTGTTCAGTAATTCCTTGCGATTACGGACCTCAACCAATACTCTGAGAGGCTTGATGTGCTTGCGGGTGCATGTTTCATGCGGACGTTGCGTGGATGAACATGTGTTGACGACAGGTGTTGACGACGCGTGTTGACCGCATGTGTTGGCGACGCGTGTTGACGACATCCTGCAGCACATTCAGGTCAGTGCCAATCATCAGCGCCATCTTTGCCGCGCAGAGCGGCCCTTGGCGGCGGACCGAAGCGAGGTACGTCTCAGCCATGTCCGCATCAACTGCCCGTATCGGCGTGTGGTAGCTGTCGTTGCGAGTAACTGCTGTGATCGCAGGTTTTACTCGCAATTTAATTTGATAAGGTGATATTGAACCCGGCCACCTCTTCCTCTGCGTTTGGATGCGTCTGGTTCTGTTGGATATCCTGTTCACTAATACTTTTGGGTTCTCATGGAGGAACAATGTGATGCGCCAGCCGCATATAGGTTTTCTGCGACGATGCACACTTCTGACTGTTCTCGCGATCGCTACACCCGCCCTGGCTGGTGGTAGCGACTGGGTCGAATTTGTAGATCAGACGTCCACACGTCTTATTGCTGATCCTGGCGTCGGTGCCAACGACCCCGACGAGGTGGATTACGCCTGGGGCGACGTCGATCAGGACGGAGACATTGACATCGTTGTCATGCGCAAGCAAACACTCACCACGACAGGTCGGCGCGTCAACATCCTTCTGATCAATGAGGGTATCGCCGATGGTCGAAGCGTTGACGGTGTGTTTGTTGATCGGACGGACGAATTCGTCACGCAGAGTACGGTCGCGGGCGACCAGGGTTTCAACACACCAACCAACGACCGCGACGTTGCGCTGGCAGATGTCAACGGCGACGGATGGTTGGACATTATCACTGCGACCACGCTCTCGGACGGTCAACCAAAGCATATCTCTCATCCGCGTATTTACATCAATCTCGGTGAGGTTGGCGGCGTCTGGCAGGGATTCCGTTTTGAAAATGATCGTTTTCCGCTCATCGCTGAATTACCCGATGGCACCGCTTACGCACCGCGTCTCTGCGCTGTCTCAGCCGGCGACATTGACAACGATGGCGACATGGACCTCTACTTTACAGATTACGACCAACCCTCAGTGCCTCCACCCCCCTTCGGCGTCGATGTCGATGACATCCTTTTGATTAACGATGGCAGCGGAAATTTCACCGAAGAAACCGACAGTCGCTTCTCTGGAAGCATCACCGTGGTGAGTCAGAACTTTCCGTTCCGAAACTCCGCATTCGGTATGGCCAATGTCATCGCCGATATGAACAATGACGGCTTCAACGACATCGTCAAAGACTCAGCCTTGCTCGCACCGCAGTATATCGGGACCGCCTACAACAACCCCGACAACCCCGGTCACTTTGAAACCTACGACGCCGTATACACCAGCTTGCCCTACCATGTGAACGTCGCGTTCCTCAATGACGATGAATTTCCTGACATCATCGTCACGGACGACGGGCGGGATGCCTACATGATCAGCACAGGCCTCAACCCTGACGGCACGGTCAACTATGCGACACGACAGTTACTCTCTGATGGTGGTACGGATAACAACTTCGGCGGGAACAACCTGGGCGCGGACTTCGATCAGGACGGAAATACAGACATTTATATATGCGATTTCGATGTCGATATCGATAGTGGTGGTCGCGCTCACATTTACCGAAATCTCGGTGACGGACCGATCCCCACGATCAGGGAACTTCATTCGGCACGCCCATGGACGCCGCAGGACACGCATGACGCCGCCATTTTTGACTTCTCCGGTGACGGATTCCCAGATATGGTCATTGGGACACGAAACGCCACACGCGTCTGGGTCAATGTGCAACCCGCAGCCGTCAACTTCGACTTCCCTGACGGCATTCCGGACAGTGTTCTACCCGATACGGCAACTCAGATACCGGTGGACCTCTTTGCTGTGAATACTGCCATCGTCTCAGCCAGCCAGTTCGTCTCAGTGAATGGCGAAGCCTTTGTTGAAACTGACCTGGCAGAACTGGAGGACGGATTCGTCGTAAACCTTCCAGAAGCCGACTGCGCTTCGTTCATACAGTTCTACATCTCCATCACCGCAACTGGTGGAGCGGAGTTTGTCAGTCCGCCGGGTGCGCCGACGAACACATACAGCGTATTGTCGGCTTTCGGCATTAACACAGTCCTCGATGAACGATTTGAGGAAAATACGCCCGAATGGACTGTTGACTTTGAGGACCTGACGGCTGGTGACTGGCAACGCGTCAACCCTGTCGGTACGCAGACGGGTGGCAACATGGCCCAGCCTGAAGACGACGCGGGCGACGGTGCTGACACCATGTGCTACATCACTCAGCAACATATTGGCGGCGGAGTAGGAGCCTCCGATGTTGACGGTGGTCCCACGACCCTGACCTCCCCTGTCATCGACCTCTCAGCTGGCGATGCTGTCATCAGCTATGCGAGATGGCACTTCTCCAACCCGGTTGGCGGTGGTGATATCGACTCACTCGTCACCGAAATAACCAGCAACGGTACAGATTGGGTCGAAGTCAGCAGCACGATGGGCACCAACAGCAGCTGGGAAAACCACAGCTTCCTCGCCAGTGATTTCGTTGACCCCACAGCCACCGTCCAGGTTCGCTTCGTCGTCAGCGACAATCCCAATAACTCTCTCACCGAGTCAGGAATCGACAATTTCAGTGTCAATGTAATTCTCTGCGAAGACACGATTCAACCGTTCCTTCCGCAGGCACCCCCGGACACAGCCTTCAGCACTCAGGCATTCTCCGGATACGTCGATTCACGCAGGGAAAGCAACAACGGGGACGATCACAACCTTGGGCTTGATCGCGTCACGCTTGTGTTCTCAGAACCTGTAACCGACATCGGCAGCGAGACACTTTCAATGTCGGCCTTTTCAGTAGATCAGACCGGTGGTGGTGCAGCGCCAAACATCACAGGCATTGAAACCGAGGACAATCAAAGCGTCACTGTAATTTTCGACCGGATCATTACATTGCAGGAGTGGACGACTGTCACCGCCAATGTGGAAGACCTGGCTGGCAACCCAATCGTCGATGACAACAGCGTCAGCATCGCAGCGTTGCCGGCAGATGTCGATCAAAACGGTCGCGTGCAACCGCTCGATCTGCTTCGCATGAGGCAGGCGCTCACCGGTGCCATTGCCGATCCCGAGCAGGGTGTCCTTACCGATCGATTTGACATCGACCGCAATGGCAACATCCAGGCGCTCGACCTACTCCGATGGAGGCAACTCTGGACGGGCGCGGGTTCTGCGACCCAGGCGTGGCAGGGCAATCAGCTCAACAACGATCAGCCATAAGGCGCGTCGCAATATAACGTTCGCGTCACGCGGGTGTCATGGCTGGCTGTCGCTGAAGGCTGCCAGGACAAATTCAAGTACCACTTCAAAGCCCCATCGCTTTTATCGGCGGTGGGGCTTTTTTCATAGCATGACCTGTTTTTCCACGGAACGAGCTGTTTCAGCACCATTTCTGCTACAATATGGCGAGGACGTGAAAATCCGCGTCTCATGGGGAAATAAGGCAAAAGAATGTGCAATATCCAACATCACGTCCAGTGGGGGTTCGCATGGGTCGCAGGTATCACGCTGGCGATCACTGCGGCAGCCAGCGCACAAGTTGTGCAGATCGCACCAGTCATTCGCCTGTCGCCAACCCCAGAATCCGAGATGCATCATCCCGGACCCAATCCACCCGAATCGGTCGAGAGTGTACCGCCCGATGCGACGTTTCAACTGGAAATATGGGCTACCAACGCCAATCCACCACTGGAAGGGCTTGCATGCGTCTACGCCGATATCGACGTCGATCGCCCTGGCTTCGTCGATCCCGATCAGCCGATCGACAGCCCACTTCTGCCGATCAATGCGGTCGATCCGACGATCGACGCTGCGGCGGGTCACTATGACGAAATCGGAGGATGTCAGCCTGCTCCTCCGGACGAGGCGCTCGGTATCAACGAATGGGTTCTCGTCGAACGCATCCCCATGACACCGAATCCTGACGCTCCTGCGAACGCTTCCGGCGTCCCTATCACGATTGCACTCTCTGACGCCAACAATCTCTTCGCCGATGTCACCCTGCTTGGCCAACTCAGCAACGTCCCTCCGGGCGACATCGATTTCCAATCAGCCACATTCTGCATAGGCCAATGCCAGGACACGATCGCCCCACCCGTCCCGACAAACACTTCGTTGAGTGCCATGGTTCTGGCATTCATCGTCGCTGTCGCTTCGACCTGGATGCGTACATCCCCGCCCAGTGTGTCCCAATAAG
The DNA here is from genome assembly GCA_024275565.1 of Planctomycetota bacterium. Lineage (GTDB taxonomy): Bacteria > Planctomycetota > Phycisphaerae > UBA1845 > UBA1845 > JAJRYY01. The sequence continues at coordinate 8,360 of JAJRYY010000194.1, read as the reverse complement.
ACCCCTCAAAGATTCGCGGAAAAGAGCTTGAGGAATCCATCCCGAAAGCGATGCAACGCCGGCCTGGCGATCACCATTTCCTCTGTCACCTGTTGCGCCCGCGAAATACGATCCTCAATATTGGCAGCCAGTGTTTGCGCCAGTGACAGATCGTACACCTCCACATTGAACTCGAAATTCAACCGGAAACTTCGCAGATCCATATTGGCTGACCCCAGAAACACCCACCGTTCATCCACGATCAGCAGTTTCATATGCACAAAGTGGTCCGACTGACGGTACACTTCCACCCCCTGCTCCAGAAGCTGGCGGAAATACGCATCAGCCACCCATCGCATGTAGGGATGGTCCACCACGCCGGGTACGACGAGCTTCACGCGAACGCCACGAAGCGCCGCACCGACCATCTCAGCCATCAGGGCAGAACTCGGCACGAAATAGGGCGTCACCACATAGACCGACTCTTCAGCCGCCGAAATAGCCGCCTGCGTCATCAGGTGGATCTTCTGGAATTCCTCATCCGGACCACTGCTGACACCGCGACATACCGCATCGCCAGCCGCCTCCAGCTTCGGAAAATAGGCTTCACCGCGAAGCTGTCGTCCTGCAGCCAAAAGCCAGTCCTCGGCGAAGGTATGCTGCAATCTCGCCACCACCGGACCTTGAAGACGAAAATGCACATCCTCGGACCGCCCCGCTGCTTTGTGTTGCATGAGATGCTTTTCGGAAATGTTCATCCCACCGGTGAACCCGACGCGTCCATCCACAACCAGAATCTTCCGATGGTTCCTCAGATTCAGCCGCAACCGCCCCAGTGGGAATCGCAACGGAAAGAATGCGACCACCTTTGCACCTGAACGCATCAGGTATCGCCCCATTGCTGAGAAGGACAACACCGCCCCAATCCCGTCGGCCAATACATGTACAGCCACGCCCCGGTCCGCCGCGTCACTGAGTGCATGGGCGAACTCGCGCCCAACCTCGTCCCAATCGAAAATGTAGCTCGCAAGGGTCACGCTGCGCTCCGCCGACCCGATCGCCTCCAGCATGGCAGGGTACGCATTTTCGCCGTGAAACAAAGGTTCGACAAGGTTCCCGTCTTCGAGTGCCAACCTCGTGACACGATCGCCAACGCGCTGAAGTGAGACGAGGTGTCCGACCTGACGACGTATCATTTCCACATCGCGTGCGGCATCTTCCCCCGCCCCGGAGGAACCGTCACCAGCAGAGTTGAATGGGCGTTGCCGGCCACCGAGGCGTCGCATGGCACGACGTTCGATCCGATTGATCCCGAACGCCCAGTACAACCAGGGTCCGAATATCGGCAACACGAAGACGAGCATCGCCCACAACCCGGCTGACGCGGGTTCGCGCTTGTACATGATCGCGTGGACAGCAGCCACAACGCCAAGCGACATCCACAATCCAACAAAAACAGTCAGCAACATCCAATGCTCTCACACATAATCAGCGTACCCCGTTCTGCGGGTCAATCAGCCTTGACCGGGAACATCAGACCCGTCCGGTGCGACCAGCTCCAGCTCCTCTTTGATTTCAGCCAGTGCTTCGATACACACCCCGATGTGGTCGTTCAGTTCAACGCCAATCAACTCGGCTCCGTGAATGATGTCCTCCCGAGACACCGCAGCCGCAAACGATTTCTGCTTCATCTTCTTTCGCACGCTCTTTGCATTCATGCCCTCGATCCTCGTGGGTCGCATCAACGCCACCGCATAGATAAACCCACTCAGTTCATCCACGGCGAACAGCGTCTTCCGAAGCGGCGTATCACGCGGATAATCATCAAGGTTCCACTCTGCGTGCGACAGTATTGCACCGACAATGACCTCATCGACGCCGCGCTCACGCAAGACCTTCGCACCTTCACGCGTATGATCGGGCATGTCAGGCCAGCGCTCATAATCGAAGTCGTGCAGCAACCCCACCATCCGCCAGAGTTCCTCATCCTCATCGAGCTTCCGGGCGTAATACCCCATCGACGCCTCAACGCACAGCATATGTCGAATGAGTGACTCGCTGCGGACATATTCCCGCAGGAGTTCCATCCCCTTATCACGATCCATCATATCATGCTCCAGATCTGCTTCTTCCAAACGCCGCACATACACAAAACGACAAACTCACAATTCAATTGACCCGACCATCGCAGTCGATATGATAAAATGGCGTCGCACGCAGACGCACTCGCTTAGTCTACCACAAGGGCAACCATTGACACGCCGAGAACATCCAACATTCGGAAACGAAGAACTCGCAGTCGTCCTCAGTCACTACGACCTCGGCGTCATCGAATCCATCACCCCGGTCGATCGCGGCTCAACACAAAGCCCCAAAGTGGGCATCGTCTCGGAAAAAGGAAAATTCGTCCTCAAAAAACGCGCAGCCCCCAGGAACAGCCTCCGACGCGTCACCTTCACACACGCCATCCAGGAATCTCTCAAACCCACAGGATTCCCGCTCCCACACCTCATCCCCAACCGCACCGACGGCGGAACCATCACCGCCATCGGTTCTGACATCTACGAACTATTCACCTTCGTCTCAGGACACCCCTTCGGACACGAACCCGCACAAGCCAAAGACGCAGGACGCATCCTCTCCATATTCCATAAAATTCTGACCGACTTCCAACTCCCCGACAATCCGCCAACGACCACCTATCACGACGTCGTCGGCGTGCGAACCTCGCTGAACAACGTCCCAACTGCACTCTCGTCTCACGACAGCGCGGTCGGTCAGCAGGCAGAGCTATTGGGGTTGATCCAGCGCCTGTACAGTGAATACGAGTCAGCCGGCGAATCCGCCAACGATTTTGGATATGAATCCCTCCCCCCCTTAATCATCCACGCTGACTGGCATCCGGGAAACCTGCTCTTCAAGCGCGACCGGGTGGTGGCTGTCATCGACTATGACGCCTGCCGACTCGCCCCGCGCATCATCGACGTCGCAAACGGAGCCCTCCAGTTCTCCATGACAACCGCACCCGAGGCGGAACATTGGCCCGAGCATGTCGATGCCCAGTCGCTGACCGCGTTCATCGAGGGGTACACCGAGTACACTGCTTTATCCAGCCTGGAAATGAAGACCATCCCGCACCTGATGATCGAAGCCATCATCGCAGAAACCGCACACCCGATCGCTCAGACCGGAGCATTCGGAACATGGTCCGGATACCGTTGCCTGCGCATGGTCGCAAAAAAAGTCGTCTGGATGGTGGAGCATGCGAATGCGATTTCGGAGAGCATCGCAAACGCCGCAAAATCCGGAGAGATCCTCCGACAGCAACACCTCGAAGAACAAAACGCAAAGAAATCCAGCACGCGACCCAAATAGATCAGCGATACACATTCAATAACGTGTGACGCCCCCCAGCCTACCGAGCCCGTCGCTCATCCGAAATAATCTTACCATCTCGAAGTGTAATCGTCCGATCGCACCGCTCCGCGACATCGGGTTCATGCGTCACCATCAAAATCGTCTTACCACGATCATGAAGTTCATCGAACACACCAAGTATCACTTCGCCAGTGGCTGAGTCCAGGTTCCCTGTCGGCTCGTCTGCCATGATGAACATCGGATCATTCACCAGCGCCCGGGCAATGGCCACACGCTGCTGCTGCCCACCCGATAACTCCATCGGACGGTGATCTGACCGATCCGCCAACTCCACCAGCTCGACCATTTTCATCGCCCGCTCACGGCGAACAGCTGGCGGAACCCCCTGATAAAACAGCGGAAGCTCAACATTTTCCACAACCGTAAGCTGCTGAATCAGATTAAAATTCTGAAACACAAATCCCAACCGCTCACCGCGAAACAAGGACAACGCATCGTCGTCCAGTTGCGAAACATCCTGATCTCCAAGCAGATACACACCCCCTGTCGGACGATCCAGGCAACCTAGAATGTTCATCAGCGTACTCTTGCCAGACCCACTCTGACCGCAAATCGCGACAGACTCACCCTCGCGGAAGTCAATATCAACCCCGCTCAACGCCTCAACAGAGATAGATGTACCAGGCTTGCGATAAATCTTGAACAGGTCATGCACAGATGCGATCAATGGAATCATGTTCGCATCACAATCTGCGGGCGAGGCGCGCAAAACCGTCACCGTCCACGACCCCCGCCTCGTGACACTCCACCACCACCCCTTCGACCACGCTTCTTCTTGGGAACGACCTGGGCAACTGCAGCAACCTCCCCAGCAGCGTCGGCTTCGTCATCCACAAGGTCGGCGAGAGCACGCTGCGCAGTTTCATTGATCGCCATCATCACCTGATCGCCAACGGCAAGACCACCAACAACTTCCGTATACTCAGCGCTCGACTCGCCCAGCTCAACCTGCGTCGGCGTACCATCACCACCATCAGGCTTGAACACAAAATGACGACCACTCCGCGAAAAGACAGCCTGAACCGGAATCGCAACCACATCCTCAAGCTCGGCGATCAATATCGCCACACGAGCAGTCGCACCCGGCTTCAAATCAGCCTCAAAATCGTCCAGCAATATTTCCGTCTCATACTCCTTCAGATCCGGATTCAACCACTGATTTTTCGAATCCGCAAGCGGAGCAATCTTCGTAATGTGACCGGTGAATACCTCATCAGGAACACCCTCAACCTCAACATGAACAACCTGACCAACCTGAACCTTGTGCGTCTTCGCCTCATGGATACGCACCGTCACAATCATCACCGACGGATCAGGCAGATCCACTAGCGTCTGACGTTCATAAACCTCAGCACCCTCCATAATCCGCTGATTGTTCCACCGCTCAGAGTGGTACACAACAATCCCAGGACTCGGAGCACGCATCTCAGTGTACGCCATCTGCTCACGCAACTTTTTCAGCAAACCCTGCGTATTCAATAAATTCGCACGCTTCGCCTCAACTTCTGCATGCTTCTGAGCTTCCTTCGCCTCACCACTTTTCTTCACCCGTTCCAGTTCCTTCTCGGCTTCAGACAATGCAGATTCCAGACGCTCCGTCTCCTGGGGTATCGAATAGGTCTTCAGAATCTTAAGCCCAAGCTTCGCCTTCTTCATCGCACCCTCAGCCTCAAGCAGGTTGAACTTGGCATTGCGCAAATCGTTCTTGGTCTTGAACTTCTTCGCGAAAAGCTCCTTCGTATTATTGTGGGAAATCACCTTGTTCGCATGAACCTGCTTCGTACGCTCAACCTCAAGCTCAGCATCCATCAGCAACTTCTTCATATCGCCTTCAATATACTTTTTCAGCTCAATACCAGCCATCTTCACTTCGAGTGCCTTCTTGCGACGATTGCTCTCGTTCTCGTCCAGAAGAATCTCAAGGTCCTTCTCAGCAGCCTCCAGACCAGCCACAGCGCTCGCAAGATTCGCCTCCTCACGACGAACCTTGTCCTCGATCTTGTCGCTGGCCAACTTCACCAATAGATCGCCCTCAGCCACCGTCGTCCCTTCTTCAACCAACTGCACGATCGTCGTACGCCCCTCAACCCGACTCTTGATCTCCTTCGTGTTCTTCGCCTTCAATTCCCCCTTCACGTCTTCTGTCACAAGGAAGGAGCGCTTCGATGCAGTGTAAACCAGGCCGGAGTCAGAAACCTTCGCACCCAGTAACGACGAAAGCAGAGGCAGGGCAAAGAAATAACCCAGCGGAAGCACGCCCCCGACAATCCACACCAATACCAGAAGTCCAGACCGAGACCTGGGATGTTCGGAAGCAGACACAACCGCTCCACGTCGCGATGGAGACACACGCTCTGCCACACCAACTCCGACGGCGGGTTCAACGATCGAGGACATATTTCCAACTCCTTCAATAACTCGGAAAGACACCGGCAACATAAACGAGAAGCGACACTGGCATCGTCAGGCAGTCAATACCCACACCCGACGATCAGACAGAACGGGAGCCAATGAATCCACCATTCTAGTATTAAAACGTCGGCAAACAAAATAAAGTTCAACCATCCTGTACAAACTTGTAATCAATTGTGAAATCCTGGGCACAATCACGACCCCCCATCCCCGGAAACAGCCTCCTCATACGACACCCACTGACCATTGTCCGCAACGCGTAACGTCCCAGTATCAAGCAAAAAATTCAGCACAGCCTGACGAAAACGACTCTCAGCGTCTGCAAACGCATTTCGCGCTGCACGCAGATCATCCTCAGCCTCAACGACGTCACGGTTAGAAGACAATTCACCAAGACTATACTTCTCTCGAGCAAGCGCCTTACGAAAAATGTTGATGTCGATCTGACTCTTCTGGATATCCATGGTCACACGCGTCAGCTCCAGACGTCGCAGAGAACGGCGAACCTCCAGACGCACCGTATCCACCGCCTGGTCGTACGCACGTTCCGCCCGGCGAAGTCCGATAAAGCTCGACCGATAACGATTCCGCTCCAGCTGACGATTCAATGGAACCTCAAAACTCAAACCCGCATTCCACGTCGTCCGATCCGTGTTGAATCCGCCAGTATTCGGATTGTCAGGATTTGTATCCAGCGTCACGCCACCCGTGAAATCCATCCGGGGAAGAAGCCCATTCCGGGCAACCACCACGCCACGGCGAGCATCATCGACCACATTCCGTGTCGTCAGCAGGTCCAGACGATAGGCCAGCGCCGTCTTCATCGCCTCAGTTTCACTCACCTCAGGGTCTACGAGGTTCAACTCCGTATCCACAACATCGATGGCTTCGCTCGTTGGCATCCCAAGCCGAATCTTGAAAAAGTCCAACGCAGTCTCATACTGCACCACAGCGTTGGCCACCGAGTTTCTCGCGTTCAACATACTCACCTGACTACGATCCGCCTCGATGGGAAGCAGCTCAGAAGCAGCCACCAACGCCTTGTCGCGAGCATAGTCCGCCGTCAGACTCGCCTCCTGGGCACGGGCACTGTATATCCGGGTCTGCAAACTCAACAGATTGAAAAAATCCGCAGCGATGTCAACCAGAAACTGACGCCGAAACCGCTCAAATCCACGCACAGCGTAGATCAACTCACGTTCCGACTGGTATCGAGTCTCATAAGCAACAACGCCCGCACCCTGCAACAACGGAATGCGCGCATCCAGCGAAACCTGACCGGTCTCACTCGTCGTGGTTCCGCTGCGGAGGTTGCGAACCAGCGAGCTGATCACACGGGCTGTCACCTCGCCACCGTAGGGAAGTCGCTGCTCAACTGCGAACCGGCTGACAGCCGACATCGCCTGGTCAAATTTCGTAATCTGACCAAGATTCTCGTATTCAAGACTCAGCGAACTCTCGACAAATCGAGGCGTCCACAAAAATCGCTCCAGCGTCAAATCAAGGGCAGCAAAATAAAGACGCTCCTTCTCAAACTGATACTGGCGCGAATGCTTAAGTGCATACGCCATCACATCCGCCAACGTCCATGGCGATGGGGAATCTTCATCAATACCAGCCGCCGCCTCTTCAGCAGCAGCAGCCTCTTCAGCCTCCGCCACGTCAGGATCGCTTGATCCAACGTCAGGATCGCCGGAACCAATGTCAGGATCGCTGGATCCATCTGAAGCAACCGCACCAGCAGAATCGTCCGCTCCCCCTGATTCATGCACCCCACCTGGTTCGACTTCCCCTCCTGATTCACTTACCCCGCCGGATCCACTTGCCCCGCCGGATTCGTCCTCCCCATCCGCAGCACTCGGCTCACCTGAATCACCAGCCTCACCCGAGTCACCAGGCTCGCCCGAAACATCAAGCTCATCCGAATCAGCTGAATCACCAGCCTCGACCGAATCACCGGCCTCGACCGAATCAACTTCCCCCTCTTCCACTTCGCGATTCAGCGTCGCCGTCCGAAACGATTCTGGAACTTCCGAATCCACAGGCGAGGGCACAAAATCATAGGCAGACCCGCGCGCACCGATCGCGCTCGATTCCGAACCGATACGTGCATCCGACGCGATCCCCAGCGCCGCCCGCTGGCGCAGCTCGATCAACATCGCCACTTCCCGGTCCGCGTCATCCAGAAACCATTGCGACGTGCAACCCACGACACACAATGAAACCAATCCCAATACCGCGACACCAAACCGCATACCAATAACCATACCGCCAATACCCATGCTCAGGAATCGATGAACAACAGACCTCAAAGTCCATGATACCGCCAGCTTTGAAGCTTCAACTATAAATCCGGCACCTCACAAACCCCCACTCTCCATCACCCCCTGCAATTGTCAAGCAGTCACGATACAATTGAGACATGTCGTTACAAAATTCAAACCAGGACCATCCCATGCTTTCAGAAGAGCTTCAACGCGACATCCGGCAAGCCACCCAGATCATTCGATCCGCAAGACACATCTGCTGTC
>JAJRYY010000193.1 GCA_024275565.1 Planctomycetota bacterium | reverse complement strand
CGATACCCCTGGATGACAATTTACCGATCTATGTGTGCAGACGACCGTTAATGCCGCTAAGCGAAATGTGGCCAAAACTTCGCACCATATCCCCATAACCCCATGACCCCATAACGACCCTTGTCGCCATGGAAAGCAGCGATCCCTGGTAATTGTCGATTACAATGGTGCTTGTCGATTATAATAATGATCTTCATTTTGATGCGGAAAGAATAACGCGCCACACTTTCTTACAAATACCGATTCTTACAAATACAGACACCGCCATTGACACTTTACATTGTATCTTCAGTGTAAATAAGGTATATTGATTGTATCCGGGGTGCATTGTGCAAACCCTGTAGAGCAAGTCTGCCCTGCGACTGTCATTGTCGGAGTTATATACCATGCCGGTTCAAAACTGCGCTTGCGGTGCTCAATACAAAATCGCAGAATCGTCGTTCGGCAAAAAAGCGACATGCAGGAAATGCGGCGCCATCATGCTCCTCGGCCAGGCGCCGATCCGTGACCAGACGCCGTCGCCGCAGGATGAGGGCATGATTCCGTTGGCAGATGATGACGGGCTGATGGATGAGTTCGCAGAAGCCGCCGAAAGAGCACAGGCCGCATCCGCAACATCTTCACGCCCAGCAGACCGCACCGATGACGCACCAGACGTTTCCAGAGCTATTCTGCGAAACGAGGGCGATCCATCCACCGGCAGCATGAGCGGTTTCGTGTACGCTGTGCTAAAGTCATTCGCCTTCCCGCTCTCGTTGAATGGTCTTATGACCCTGCTCGCCATTTGGATATTCGTCGTCCTCTCCTCCTATGTTGGTTTCATCTCATTGATTGTCTCCGGGTGGTTCGCAGCCTATCTGTTCGACGTGATCGGGTCTGCCGCCAACGGGGATGAAGATCTGCCCGGCATGGGGTTTCGGGATGGCTGGTGGGATGGCATTATCGCACCGCTGCTCTACTGGCTGGCGACCTGGGGCATCGTCATGCTGCCGGCATTTGTGTACCTCGTTGCCGTGGCAGGAAGTGGAGCGGTGGGCGGAGCTGGTGCTGCTTCGCAAATTGTAAGTGGTATGCAGGGCGAGCTATCCGAGACACCCGATCTGATCTTCGTAACGCTCTCAGTTGCAGGAATGTTCCTCTGGCCGATCGTCGCCCTCTGCGTCTCCCTTGGAGGCCTCAGTTCACTCACCCGCATCGATCTGATACTCATAACCGTCTCCCGGACCTTCCCTGCCTATATTCTGGTGAATGTCTGCCTGTTTGGATCGATGGTGATTGGCAAATTCGCGTTTCAGGGCGATTCATTCTGGGTCGGTGTGCTTGCCACAGGATTCGGCATCTATGCTCAGCTGGTGTCCATGCGGGCCATCGGACTCTACTACCACCACTACAAAGATCGGTTCGCCTGGAACTGGGGATAAACAACGCGTGCAGAATCCGTCCGCAGCCCCTTACCACCACTCCCTCAGCAGACCCTCCAAAAATACCCCGGGGGTATCGCCGCGACGCGGGTCTCCATAGAATATCGCTCGTTCCCGGAATCGACGCCATACGGACGAGAAAGCACGAACAAACATGAGGATAAAGCCCAGAACAGCATGAGTGATCTGACCAGGGAAACAACCGTCGCCTTCGTATCGCTGGGGTGCGCCAAAAATCTGGTGGACTCCGAGAAGATGCTCGGGCAGCTTGCCGAGGCAGGATGCTCGCTGACCAACGACGAGACCGACGCGGACGTCATCGTCATCAATACCTGCGGATTCCTGGATGCTTCCCGCCGGGAGGCGGTCGAAGTGATCGAAGAAGCTGTTGCCCGCAAAAAGTCCGGATCGTGCAGCCGGGTCGTCGTCGCGGGCTGCCTCGTACAGCGGGACAGGGAGCAGCTTCTGGACGATGTGAAGGGCATCGACGCAATCGTCGGCGTGAACAACCGGGACGACGTCGTGCGGGCTGTCCTGACGAACCACGCCACAGGTTCTCCCGGTAAGACCGGTACGCGCGGAAAGGGGAAAGGACACAGAAAATCCAGCCGCCACAAATCCCCGGACGTCTACCTCAGCGACTACCACCCCTTCGTACAGCTCGATTTCGCCAGATTACGCCTGACACCGAGACATTACACCTACCTGCGGATCAGCGAAGGCTGCAACCAGAAATGCACATTCTGCACGATCCCGTCCATCCGAGGCGCCATGCACTGCAAACCACCACAGGTCATTTTGGCCGAAGCGCGCGAGCTGGTGTCAGACGGTGCAGTGGAGATAAGCCTGATCGGTCAGGATACGTCCAGCTATGGCGAGGAATTCGATTCCGGAGGCGACCTTGCCGACCTGCTCCGAGGACTCAACGCAATCGACGGAATCGGCTGGATCCGCCTGATGTATGTCTATCCCACGGTGATGACGGACCGGATCATCGACGCGATCGCCGACTGTGACCGCGTCGTCAACTATGTGGACATGCCCTTACAACACATCAACGATCGAATGCTCAAAGCCATGCACCGACGCGTCACGCGAAGCGAAACCGAATCACTCATCAAGAAAATCAGCACGCGGATCCCGGGCGTCGCGCTTCGAACCACGCTCATCGCGGGCTTCCCCGGCGAGACCGATGCTGAATTCGAGGAACTCGTAACCTTCGTGCGAGAGACAGAATTCGACGCGATGGGCGTCTTTCCCTACTCGCTCGAACCCGACACGCCAGCCGGTCGCATGAAGGAGCAGATTCCAGATGACATCAAAGAGGATCGCACAGATACACTGATGCGGGTGCAGCAGGAGGTCGCTTTTCGACTGGCGGATGGAATGCGCGATCGTCGGATGCGGGTGCTGATCGATCATGTGGGCGATGATGGCATTGCAGTCGGACGACATCAGGGGCAGGCACCATCAGTCGACAGCGTCACGATCGTGGCAGAAGGTGCAGCCTTAAAAGCTGGCGATTTCGCAGACGTTCGATGCACCGGGCGAAGGGATTACGATCTGCTGGCGACGCCCACGTCAGTGCCTCTTTCCGTGATGGGTCAGGCATAACCGTGAATCTACCCAACCAAATCACATCCGCCCGGCTTGCGCTCTCGATCGTGCTTTTCGTCCTGCTGGGGCAATATTCGCACCGCACACCACAAGAATCGACCTGGCTGCTGGATCTGTCCCTCGTCATTTTCCTGGTGGCTGCCATCACCGACTATTTCGATGGCCACCTCGCCCGCAAATACAACCTGGTCACCGCACTCGGGCGAATCCTCGACCCATTTGTCGACAAAGTGCTGCTCGTGGGCACTTTCATCTTCCTCGCAGGTCCACAATTCTGCGACATTGAAGGGCGAAACGTGACCGGGCTGACAAGCTGGATGATCGTGGTCATCCTCGG
>JAJRYY010000016.1 GCA_024275565.1 Planctomycetota bacterium | reverse complement strand
TTTGTGTTGTTCGCTTCGCTCTGTTTTGTGTTGTTCGCTTCGCTCTACCTTCTTTTTCATTTGATGGCTGTGCGGGTGGTTTCTATCGGACACAGGAGAAAAACACATGCGATTTTCCGTTGTGGTATCCAGCGATCGCATCATCAAGCCGAAGGGACGAAGGGATCTTGTATTCGCAGCGGTGTGCAGCAGGAACGGGATTGGGAAGACTGATATTGGAGCGTCTGTGGATGTGGTCAAGAATGCAGGTCAGCATTGACTGAGATTTTTTCTCTACAGTAAGGAGTGATATTGATGGCGAAGAACCATACTAGATCGCTTTCCCTGAGTGTGCGTCTTGGTTCGATCATGGCAGTCTTTGCGCTGCTGATCGTGGGGATCGTTGGTGTTACCTACTGGGTGACGAATGGCCAGAAGGCTGACGGGCTTGTCATCAATCTTGCTGGACGCCAGCGGATGCTGACGCAGAAGTTCAACAAGGAGTTTCTCGACGAGGTGAACGATCGTCAGGTTATCGCCACCGCCAGGCAACGTGCTGCCACCGCGACCGCTCAGATTGTTGCAGACCGTATTTATTACACCAGGAATGTTATCGGCAAGCTCAAGAAGCAGTCGTCAGATTTTCAGGCAGGTGAGGACTATCACAAGGTCGATGGATCGATACCGCTTCCAGCCACTTTTGTGCGTGAAGTTTCGCAGTCGCTCGGTGAATCTGCCAAGTACCGTTACGATCTGCTGAGCAAATACAACATCAACAAGGGCAAGGGTCTTGTTGATGCGAGCGCACTGGATGCCTGGGACGCCTTGTCACTGGACCCGGCGACTCCGTATACACAGCTGGTTGCGTCAGGTGAGGGTGTTGAGCTTCGATATGCGACTGCTGATGTTGCTGGTGCGTCTGCCTGTGTTTCATGTCACAACGCGCACCCTGACAGCCCAAAAAAGGACTTCAAGCTGGGCGAACTGATGGGTATTCTGGTGGTATCGGTTCCAGTGACTCAGGATGCGGTGCTTGCGAGTGAGTTGCTGGGAACTGTCGATTCCCCGCGTGATGCCACCATTGAGAAGACCCGGAAGCTCTTTGAAACCACCTTGGACGCGTTGAGGTATGGAGGTACTTCCTATAAAGATCTTGGTATGACGATGCCGGTATCCATACCGCCCAATACGGATCCTGAGATTGAGGCGAAGTATGCCGTGGTGGCTGGTCAGTGGAAGGAGTTGCAGGATGCGGTGCTTTCAACGCGTGCGGCTGATGTTGACTACAGTTCCGCCGAATTCGTTGGTGGTCTTCGTACGATCCGGGATCGTGGGATGGCGTGTCTTAAGGAGATGAACTCAGCGGTCACGTTGCTCCAGGCGAATTCAGACGCGCGTACCGCGATGATGCAGAACGTGCAGTATGGTGCCCTTGCGTTGGCTGTTGTCACTTTTGTGTGCGTTCTATACTACATCAAGCGTTGTATTACCGGGCCTCTATCGAGGATCATAGCGGATCTGAATGAAGGTGCCGACCAGGTTGATGACGCTGCGGGTCAAGTATCCTGTTCGAGTCAGCAGTTAGCCGAGGGTGCCAGCGAGCAGGCGTCTTCGCTGGAGGAGACGAGCGCTGCGCTGGAGGAGATGGCTGCGATGACGCGTACGAATGCTGCGAACTCCAGGGAGGCCAATCAGTTGAGCCTTCACGCGAAAGGGGCTGCTCAAGCTGGTGACGACACGATGCACAAGCTCAATGATGCGATGATGGCGATCAATGAGTCATCGGGGTCGATCAGCAAGATCATCAAGGTGATCGAGGAGATTGCATTTCAGACGAATCTGCTGGCGTTGAATGCTGCGGTCGAAGCTGCTCGTGCTGGCGAACATGGCAAGGGGTTTGCTGTTGTCGCTGACGAAGTGCGTAACCTTGCCCAGCGTGCAGCGGAGGCTGCTGGCGAAACCACCGGGTTGATAGCGAATTCGGTGAGCAGGGTGTCTGAGGGTACTGAAGTTGCTGCCGAAGTTGGGCTGGCGTTGACTGCGATTGTTGGTGATGTGAGCAAGGTGACGGATCTGATCGATGGTATCTCAAAGGCGAGCGAGGAGCAGGCATTGGGTGTGGATCAGGTGAATACCGCTGTCTCGCAGATGGACAAGGTTACGCAGCAAAATGCTGCGGGAGCGGAGGAATCTGCGGCCGCTGCTGAACAATTATCCTCTCAGGCGAACATGGTTAAGAGCGTTGTCAAAGATCTTGCATCGCTCGTCAATGGAGGCTGAGGTGTTGGGGCGCTGATGTATTTGGGCGCTGGTTTTGTGCGCCAGGTTCCGCGTGATTCTCAACTGCAATGTGTGGCGGTAAAATATCCGGATAATATTCAGGCCTGTGCGTTTTCCACTGGTGGGGAAGTGGTCACATGTTCTTTGGAATGATGTGGACCAGGCGGTTATGTGGACCAGGCGGTTATGTGGAACAAGCGGCAAGCGCGGGAGTGGGTTTTGTGTCGCGTGCGTCAGGATCGCCGTCTCTGAGACGTGCTGCCAGATCAGCACATTGTGTCTCCACGTTCAGGAATGCTGTCACCACGGTCGGATCGAAGTGTGACCCCGAAGACTTCCTGATGATCGAAGCCGCCTTCTCATGCGACATGGCAGCCTTGTACGGACGCTCGGTCGTGAGTGCATCGTAAACGTCAGCCACCGCGGCGATACGAGCTGTGAAGGGGATGTCATCGCTTGCGAGCCCTCGAGGATATCCGGAGCCATCGAATCTCTCGTGATGGTTGAGTGCAATATCGTGAGCCATTTCGAGGAACCCGACTTCCGGGGCATGATCGATCATCGACTGGATGGCTTGTGCGCCCACCAGGGTGTGTCGTTTCATGGCTGTGAATTCGATGTCGGTCAACGGTCCTGGTTTGAGTAGTATCGCATCAGAGATCGCCACTTTTCCGATGTCGTGCAGGGGCATGGACTGTTGCAGCCGCTGCAGAAAGTGGTCGTCAATGATCGATGCATATTTGATCGATTTCCTGAGATCAGAGGCCAGCAGTAACGCGAACTGTGTGACGCGCTCGAGGTGTTTCCCTGTGTCCGTATCGCGATGTTCAGCCAGCTTGGCCAGTCCAATCACGATGGCGGCGTGAGCGTGCTCTCTTGCCAGTCCAGACTTGTGCTGCTCCAGTGCAGCAGCTGCCATGTTGCAGACGAGATCGAGATATTCAAGTTCGTGCGATAAGAATGGTAGCTGGTCATGACGCTCAGTCACGTTTAGAACGCCCACCACTTTGTTGGGAACGACCAGAGCTCTTGAAGTCAAGGGTACACTTGCAAAGACGCCAGATTCGTAACGACTGGAGCAGTCATGCCCCTCGTCAAGGGTATTGAATACAGTCGGTTTTCCCGACGAGAAAACGCGTCCGGATATAGAATTTCCAAGTGGTACACGTATCCTGGAAGCGAGTTTGTCGTCAATACCTATCGACCTGGCGACAAACAGATATTTCCCCGATTCTTCCGGAAGCATGAGGGAGACACGACAACTGTTCATCAGTGTCACGGTGGCGGAGACAGTCAGGGCAGCGATGTCGTCCGGATTTTCGGCTGCTGCCAGTGAACGTGAGAGGTCGAACAGGATGCCCATGGCTCGCGCCTGTTCTGCTCTCACCGTATTGCTTTGGATCAGCTCGGAATTGCGGAGATACAGCTGCCTCATGGCGCGAACACGAAGCAGAAATTCATCGCGCTGATAGGGTTTGGTCATATATTCCTGAGCGCCCGCCTTCAGGCTGGCCCGTACGTATTGACTGTCCGATTCTCCACTGATAATGATGATTGGTATGTCGCAGTTGGTTGCGTTTTCCTTGAGTGTTCGCGTGCATTCCAGCCCATCGCTGTCTGGCATGTCGATGTCCATCAGAATGACGTGAGGACGCGTGCTGGCGACCTTGGTTAAGGCGTCCAGTCCGTTGCAAGCCTCGTGGACATCGTACCCGTCTCGCTCGAGGAGTCTGCGGGCAAGACGCCGGGAGTGTGGATCGTCATCGACCACGAGAACGGTTCCGCGCGTCTCTCCCGAACAAGCCAATTCATCGGCGACAGTCTTGCCCATGCCCATGTCCATGCCCTTGTCCATGTGCTCAAGAGTAGAACCTGGGGACACATCAGTTACACTGGCACCTGACACGCAGCAACGGTTTCGACCTCTGCGTTTCGCCTCGTACATGGCTTCGTCTGCAAGCTTCAGCAAATCATCGGTTTTCTTTGTCCTGTCGTTTCGCTCAGCAATGCCCACACTGATCGTGACGCTCAGAGTCGTACCCCCCGATTCTATCTGGTTCGCTTCTACGGCAGCTCTATAACGCTCCGCACCAACGCTTGCCTCTTTCGCCGTGGATCCTGGGCACAGTACCACGAATTCCTCCCCACCAATGCGGAATACGACCTCATTGGCCCGGGCGCAGTGCTTGAGTGCATGAGCGGTTTCTCGCAAAATCGTATCACCCGTATCATGACCATAGGTGTCATTGCACTGCTTGAAGTGGTCGATGTCGATCATCATACATGCAAGCTGGCGGTTTTCGCGCTCAGCCAGGGACCAATGCTCCTCCAGCCTGCGCATCGCCTCGCGGCGGTTGTATAATCCTGTGAGTTCGTCAGTCGTTGCGATGCGCTGGAGCTTGTCGTTCATCGTCGCCAGCTCAGCGTTGGTCTTGTGGATGGCCAGCTGTTGTGAAGATAGCTTCAGTTCCGAAGACAATGCACGAATGCCCGCTTTCAACCGTGCGAGCAACTCCTGCTTCCTGAAGGGTTTGGTCAGAAAATCATCCGCACCCGCATCAAATGCCTTGGCGAGGCTTTCCTCATCGGACTGAGCTGTCAACATGATGATGTATACAAAACCTATGGTTTCCGACGTGCGGATAGCGTTGCAAAGCTGAAGCCCATCCAGTTCCGGCATCATCCAGTCCGTGATGACCAGTGGGCACCCGTCGGAGTTGAGGATGCGAAGGGCCTCCGCACCGTTGGCAGCCGTCTGCACGTCATAGCCCGCGTCACCCAGATACCTGGTGAGCAGCTTCAGTATGCACGGATCGTCATCAACCACCAGGATGCGTTGCTGGGTCTTGGATGCACGGGTGTGGGCTTCGTGCAGAGAGGGGGCTTTTTGAGTTTGAACCGAAAGCACATCTCCCAGGCTCCGCCACTCCTCCGCCGCCGCGTCAAACGCCTGATTGACAAGGTCAGTGTCGACGCCGAACGTGCGTGCGGTATCCAGCAGCCCCAGCAGGTCTTCACGATAGATCTTGGGTTCCACCAGAATACCCGCCATCGCCCCTGCGAGGTGCAGAGTTTTCGCGATCCTGACAGGCCTTGCGTCATTCTCAGACCCCATCTCCTCGAGGTTGTCCTGGCAGATGACTGATTCGCAGAACACATCTGCAATGCCCCAGTCAGCCATCATGAGGGCAGTCAACTCGTTGTGATCGCTTTGAAAGGCTTTGCGCTCCGCATCAAGGATGATCGGGAGCGAACTGCTCACAGTCTGTCCCAGTAAATCGTCATATTCCCCCGGAAGGGCAGTGGCCAACGCGATTCTACCGACCTTGCTCAACAGCCCAACAGTGAATGCCTCGTCAGGAGCACAGCCTCCAAACTGGCTTACCAACCCGCGAGCAGCCACCGCTCGCGCCACGGATTCTGACCAGAACCGTTCAAAGTCGAATTTCGTCGAGACACCTTTCCTGTGAGCTGCAAGCAAAGATAGCCCAAGAGCGAGATTCTTGACGGTATTTCTGCCCAGTAGCTTCACTGCAGTTGAGACCGATGCAATCGTCCGTGGTGTCCCGTAGAGCGATGAATTCACCAGTTTTATCACACGTCCGGAGAGGGCTGGGTCCGATTCCACGGTTGCAGAGATTTGCTCAAGGGTGGAGTCTTCGCTGTCCACAAGACGCATCAGCTCTAAAGCAACGCCACTGGGTGACGGTAGTTTGCCGGAGTTTTTAATCTTTTCGTAGGTCGCGTTTTCCATGGTTCAATGGGGTCCTGCACCGTCGCCTGCCCACCTGCTCGCCTGCACAGCTGCATAGCTGCCCGCCTGCACAGTTGCACAGCTCATTCAGCACACATTTCTTCGTTCAGCACACATTTCTGGTAATACATGGTGATCAAGTTCCTAAGTGTGCTACCCGCCCAGCCCAGCAGCACTGGCTGATACTGGAAATGGATGGGAAATGGTCTCCTGGAACGGAACCGGTCAGATTATGGGCGGTGATGGCATCCTCCTCCTTCCCGATCGCCTGTTCGACTGCAGCGGTCAGGTCTGGCAGTACTCTGTTGAGCAATGCACCAGTACACACATATCAATATCGGTAGATTCGCCCACTCGCTTAGCCCGCCCAGTGATGGTAAGCGTGTCCGCGAGGGCGTTGTAGATGAAGACCTGAATCAGCCAAGGTCGTATTTTCGGACGATGCTCGACGTCGCAGTACCACCACAGCACCATCGGCAGGGATCCGGGCGGCTGCTTTCTCGACGGGGTAAGGAATAGGATCGATGAGGCAAGGAAATGTGTCCGATGAGGCAGGAAATCAGTCGTTGATTATCGGGCCTGTCCTCAACCAGATAACTGAGGCAAACCGGCAGCAAGCCGGCTTCTGGCGTCCTGGCAGACTGGGGGGTGTTGTCGAAACACGCCTGACCGCGAACGTTATAGGACGCACCGGCATACCCCGTAGAGAAATTTCAGACAGAGCGATCTCAGGCAACCAGGCGTTCCAGAAACCAGAACAGAGCGAGGTTTATCAGTTGGACGGATGAGCTGCGACTCAAATCGTCTGGACCTATTTTTTAGGCTTCACAAGAAGCGCCTCGATCAGCGGTCGACCGTCTGCCTTTGCCGGTGCAGCGATACCGAGCGTCGCAGAAAGTGTCGGTGCGACGTCGCGCAGGTTAACGCGCTTTGCATACTGGCCTTTCTTGAAATGAGAACCATAAAAGACCAGAGGGACGTGCGTGTCATAAGCGTGTGCAGAACCATGCCCGGCACAGGGTGTGCGGCGGTAGTGGTTCGGTTCGATATGCATATACACATGCCCGCTACGATTTTCGAACGAGCTGTTGAGTACGGCTTGTTCCAGTTTGGAGAGTTTTTCACGCGGCGCGTGGCGCAAAGCGTCGATGGAAAACGCGTCGGCAATCCCTGCAAAATCGCGTGCTGCCTTCGCCGCGACTCTGGCAGCCTCAGGGATTTTAATGCCAGCATCGAGCAAGGGCGATTCGTTCAGAGTAATCCACGGTGTCGAGACAGCCATCAGGTAGTAGCGATTATCGGTGGCAGGACCAAACTCTTTTGTCATTGCGTCGTTGACGGCTCCGAAAATGTCGCCAAGCAGGAAGCGTTCGCCCCCGAGACCATGAGCTTTCGACCATTCGGGTGGCGGGCATACGCCGTGATCACCGGTCAAAACGATCGTGCAATTCTTCAATCCCACGCGTTGATCGAGAAAATCAAGCCATTCAGCCATCATTCGATCGGCACGAATAAGCGTATCGAAGTATTCGTGGCTACGCGTCCCATAAATATGCCCCACAGCATCAGTACTGCTCAGGCTGACGGTGAGAAGATCAGGGGAATCATCCGCACCCAGGTTTTCATTGATGACGATTCGCCTCGCCAGCTCGAAAACCATCTCGTTCCCAAAAGGGGAGCTGCGAAGTTGAGGCCAATACAATCGATTCGGCGTTGGAACACCTCGGCCGACCGTTTTGGGAAGCGTATTTCGCCAGTAGAGGTTTTGACCTTGCTCATAATCAGCGTTGTCATCGTCACAAACCGATGCGTACGCAGAGGCGGGCAGAATACGATCCCAGTCCTTCTGGAAAAACGAGTCTGAATACCGCGTGTCGTTCAGCTCCATGATGTATTCGGGGAACTGTCGAAAATACTGGGCGCTGGATACGAAATCACCCGTACTGGTCAACCAGAATATCGCACCATCCCCCTTGTGTCCCGCACTGAGAACCGCAGCCCGATCCTTCAGGGAGCAGGCCCAGACCCGGGAACCATCGCCAAGATGCTCCTTCATGCTATCGCCAAGGGTGGGCGCTTCGAGGTATTGCGTGGAAAACCCGATTGATACGTTCGGATCGTTAATCCCCAGCATAATCGACCCCGGATCCTGCACACATCCCACCGGGTCAAGCTGCCCCTGAGCGTACCATTCATTCGCGACGATGCCATGTCGCAGCGGGGTCGTACCAGTCGCTATCGTCGCATGCCCCGGGCCAGTCTGCGTGGTGCCAAAGGAGAAGTGGGCGTCCGTGAAGTGCGCCCCCTCACCGATCAGTCGCTTGAACCCATTGTCTGAAAAATAGGGCCCAAAGCGGTCCAGAACCTCAGCCGGGAACATATCAACGACCATGACCACGGTGAGCTTCGGAGTCGAAGGCGGAGGTGTGCATCCCGCGAGGTTTGAAAAAAGCCCGGAAAAAAGAGCGACGGCTCCGAGTCCGGCGACGAATGGTCGGGAAATCATCATGATGAGAACTCCTTGGTGATTCGACTGCACTACATGGTATTGATCCGGGATACGACGCTCGCCAAGTGGGCAAAACCCGCTTGATGCGGTCAAAACGCCTGTTTTCGGTCGGGAATGGAAACAAAGTCCGGTAATCCCGATCGGTCGCAGTGTGACTTGGGGGGTTATAGCGGAATGACGGCTTTGGGCCAATGGGTGCGCCCGGCAGGAAGATCAGTTATGCGGACCGAAAAGTGTGAACGGACGCTTGAAGTGGGTGAATGTTCTGGTATATTGACCTGTTCGCCTTCACCTTGGCGTACAGGGTGGTGGTTGAGGACAGGCATGCGCCGGTGCGTTGTGCGCACGCGAGAAGAATTGGGAGGTTTATCAGTGTCCGTTCGGATTCGACTGAAACGCATGGGGCGGCGGCATAGTCCTTTTTATCGTATAGCTGCCATGGACAAACGCCGTGCGCGTGACAGCAAGGTCATCGAGTTGCTGGGTTATTATGATCCGGTGAACAAAGATGAATCCATGCAGTACAAGCTGAACGTGGAGCGCATCCAATATTGGATCAGCGTGGGTGCTCAACCTTCCGACACAGTCCGAAGTTTGATCCGGCGTGCTGGTGAAGACGGGATGCCTCCCGCTTCCGCCAAGGCTGCTGTTTCAAAACCAGCGCCCGCTCCCAGCAAGCCAGCTGCAAAGGAGACTCCTGCGGCGGAATCTCCTGCTAAAGACGCTACTGCGACTGCATCTTCTCAATCTGAAGATGCTGCTGAATAGGTCTATATTCACTCGGGTTTCCGGTGCGAATTGATATTGTGACGTTGTTTCCGGATGTCTTTGATTCATTCTTCCGGACGAGTATTGTAGGGCGGGCAGCCAATGCGGGTCTTGTCGATTTTGGCTGTGTTGACATCAGAGATTTCACGAAGGATCGTCATCGCAGTGTAGACGACAGACCCTTCGGCGGTGGACCGGGTATGGTTCTGATGTGCGGCCCGGTCATTGATGCAGTGGAATCGGTTACTCCAGGCGTCGGTGACCCCGATCCTGATAAGGTGCCATTGTCCGATAAGATGCCGTCGTCTGATAAGATGTCGTCGTCTGATAAGATGCCGTTGCGAGTCATGCTGACGCCGCAGGGCGAGCGTTTGACGCAGAAGACGATGCAGGATTTGGCTTGTGAGAAGCACCTGGTGGTTCTTTGCGGCCATTACGAAGGATTCGATGAGCGGATCCGAACCGGGCTGAATATCCGGGAAATTTCGATCGGCGATTACGTCCTTTCCGGGGGCGAAGTTGCTGCGATGGTTTTGGTAGATGGCGTGGTCAGGCTGTTGCCTGGTGCGCTTGGTGACGCAGCCTCGACTGTGGAGGAGTCTTTCTCGGAAGGACGCCTCGAGTATCCTCAGTACACGCGTCCCCGGGTGTTTCGGGGCATGAGTGTTCCGGAGGTGTTGCTGTCTGGGCACCATCGTGAAATTGAGGCGTGGCGCCTGAAGATGTCGCTTGAACGCACGCGCGAGCGTCGCCCGGACCTGTTATCTGGGTCAGAATTGTCTGGGTCAGCATCGTCTGGGCCAGAACCGCCGTGTGAGTCAGGACGCTCGGGTGGCACTGATGGAGCGGACGTGGAAGGTTGATCCGACACGTCCTGCTGTGCTGGCTGTATTGAGGTGCTGGCTGTATTGAGGTGCTGGCTGTATTGAGGTGCCGGTCGTACGGAAGCGTTTAGGCGGTATGTTTTAGGAAAAAGATCTTAGAAAAAAGAGTAAAATTGACGGTACATACACGAGAGCTTGGCGTTTTGCGGGCTGGGCTGGTTTCAAATAATTGGACTGGCAGTGACAAAGGTAGAGCCGAAGGAGTATTGAGTCATGGGACATCCCCTTATCGACATCGTAGAGAAGAAGTATCTGAAGGCGAATCCTCCGGAATTTGAAATCGGTGATACCGTCGACGTTCACACACGCATCGTTGAAGGTCAGAAAGAACGCATCCAGGTGTTCTCCGGCGTCGTGATTTCACGTCGAGGCGAAGGTCTCGGCGAGACGTTCACCGTCCGGCGTATCGTTGCCAACCAGGGTGTTGAGCGAAAATACATGGTCCACACACCGTTGATCTTGAAGGTCGAAGTGAAACGCCACGGAAAAGTGCGTCGTGCGAAACTTTATTATCTCCGCGATCGTATCGGCAAGGCACGTCGTTTGCGCGAGCGTCGCAAGGTGCGTTCTGCCTCCGATTCGCGTGGCGCGTCGAAGTCTGCTGCGTCTTCCCAGAATGTGGAGCGTCAGGTCGAACCGGTGGGGGCAGCCGGAGACTCGGCATGACACTCGGGCCGCGTGGTGAGAAGATCGCCGCTCGGTTCTTGAAGAAACTCGGATACAAAATAGTATCACGAAATTACGAATCATCGGCTGGCGAGATCGACCTGATCGCGTTGGACGGTGATTCGATCGTTTTCGTTGAGGTAAAATCGCGATCATCCAGATCCGGTGCTGATCCGGAGACTGCCGTCGGCTGGCGAAAGCAGCAGCAGCTTTCCCGTGTTGCGAAGTACTACCTATCTTCAAAGAACCTGTCCAACCGCCCGTGTCGCTTCGATGTGATAGGGGTTCTGATTCAGGATGGTTGCGATCCGGACATTGAGCATTTTGTGAACGCATTCCCGCCGATCGGGGCCTGTTGACCCATGTCAGTGATCGATTCTCACGCACATTTGACCTTCAAGCAGCTTGCGGGAGACGTGGACGCATACCTGACGCGCGCGCAGGACGCTGGTGTCGAACACATCATTACCATCGGAACCGACCTCGACGATTGCGAGCACGCGCTGGCGCTCGCGAAGAAGCACGACTGCGTGTCAGCCGCCGTCGGGGTTCATCCGCACGAAGCGGATAAGGTGGATGAGGCTGACTGGGATCGACTCGCGTCGCTGATACAGGACGATCAGGTCGTCGCCGTGGGTGAAATGGGGCTGGATTACCATTACGACTTATCGGACCGCAACGCGCAACGCCGTGTGTTCGAGCGGCAGTTGGCGATGGCTTCCGATAAAAACAGGCCCATCGTGATTCACTGTAGAGAAGCCCATCGAGACACGGTGGACATTCTCAAAGCGCATGGTTTTACAGGTCAGCCAGTCGTCTTCCACTGTTTCACGGGCACGATCGCGGAGGAGGCAGAGCTTCGTGACAATGGATGGCGCATCTCATTTACCGGCGTGGTAACCTTCAAAAACGCCGGAGATGTGCGTGAAATCGCGATAACCTACCCGGAAGACGCACTGATGATCGAGACCGATTCCCCCTACCTCTCGCCCGTTCCCGTTCGCCACATGCGACCCAACGAACCAGCCAACGTGGTACACATCGCACAATTCCTCGCAGATCTGCGCGGCGTGGATTTTGACACAATCGCCCGGCAGACCACCGAAAACACCCGACAATTCTTCCACTTATCCTAAAACCACGCTTCGGCACCTCTGTTGTCGGCCAATGTCAGGACTCGTCAGGGTCGGTAGGACTTGTCAGGCGACGCCAGGACTTGTCGGATCTCGCCCGGCTTATCGGACGGGATCATCATTGCCCCTGATCGCGCAGGATAATGCGCTGGAAATCGAGCAGGGCGGTCAGTGCATAATTTTGCGCTTCCAGACGGAGGCGGGTATCGGTGGGCGAGAGTCGTACTGCACCGAGGACATCTCTGGGGAATCGGAGGTAGTACATCTCAGGTGTGCGAAACTGGAGTTGCACGACGAATCGGGCAGCGAGGTTGGCAGCTTGTTCATACCTGGTGGTACGCTCATCTCGCTTGAAGTGTCGAGCAGCGGCTGTGGCGTGGCAGAGGGCGCTCAGGCAGGCAGCTGTGGACACATCGGGGATGCGCGCACCCGCCGCGACACCGCCAGCCAGCTGTGGGTCGGAATAATCCCTGGGCAACTGATGATCCACAATCCAGTCCGCCAGCCGGTAAGCAAAGCGTGCGAAATCACGGCGATTCGTGATGATCGCCATTCTCGAAAATGCAGGTGTCAGCCATGCGGCGGATGCGAGCGTAGGATTTTTGTCGAATCGCGGAGCGTAGTGTTGGAACGCACGGTTGAACGCATCGAGTATCTCGCGATTGGGATTCAGTTCATATTCTCTCGCGAGTGCCAGGAGTGCGGCACCACCATGGGTTTCAGAAACGCCGAAACGCCGCGCGGGCGGAAATGCTGCCACGAAGGCACCATCGTCTGTCTGGGTCCAGAGCAGGGCAGCCACGAGTTTCTTGCGAAGCTTCGCGAAGCGTTCAAATTCAGGATGCACCTGTACCGCCAGGCAAAATTGAGCGGTTGCAGCCAGCGGATTGCGGTGGTCCTGCGTACTCACGAAAAATGCGTTCTCCGTATGAGGAACCTGCAGCAGCGTTTTTCGCAGCGATTGAATGGCAAGGTTTGTAGCCGAAAGATAAGAAGCCTTCCGTGGTGATGCAGCGCGAAATTGAGAAGTGATGCGAGAGAGCGCCCGCGCCGCACCAGCGTTGTATTCCTGCGTTTCATTTGCGGTATATGCCTCGGCTGCAGGTTCATACTCGTACGCAAATGCACCGTCAGGCTTCAGCCGGTACAGGAGGAAATCGCCAAGGCCCGTCACAGCACGGCGGATACCGGCAGCATCCACGGAGGATGGCGTGGTGATCTCCATCCCGCGTTGAAGCGTCACGATTTCCGATTGGGCGGATCGTTGATACCAGTGGACCGTTCGGAACCGTCCGAGTTTCGCAGTTGGATTGAGTTGCCCGAGGCTCGACAGCACCCCACGGAACGCGACGCTCGGAAGCATGTTTTTCATCGTAAGTTCAGTCGGGCAGACACGCTTTGCGACCCCTCCAACATCAAGCACCATCCCGTCCAGCCCACTCGAAAAAACACGGTCTATGGTTTCCGGCTGCATCCACATACCCTGAAGCGGAACCCACTGTACTACCCCGATGGCTTCGAATTCAATCAGAACTTCCTCAAGATCGAGCAATTCGATCGTGTTCGGATCAGCCATTCCGATGGCAGAGTGTGTCGCCTGAATGAGAGTCGTCAGAATCGGACCAGGTCCGGATGCTCCCAGACCAATCGCTTCGTGCCCGCTGCGCAGCGTGACAATAAAATGACACGATCGTCCTGAAAGTGACGGGGGGGTATAGTCAGCCGCATACAAGCTTCCATCGGCAATAAACCGGGCAAGGGTACGTCGGGCGGTTCTGGCGAGAAATGTCTGGTCCTGTGCGTTGATCGCTGGCGACGTGGGAACAGGAAGCGAAATGCCAGAACCCACCAAACCACCAGAACCCACCAAACCACCAGAACCCACCAGCTCACTCGTATCGCCCGCGAACAGAGCGGTATACGAGAGAAAAAACGCAAGCAAAGTGAGACGCCATCGCAAGTTGTGACGGTTCATCGGTCGAAGTATAGTCACAGACGCTGTCGAACTCAACTGAGCGTCCGCCTGTTTACCTGGAGTCCCACGGGGTTCGTACGATGGAATCAAGCGATTTTTCCAAACCGATTATCGAAGCAGCCGCACGCGTCGCGAAATCTGTATCAGCGCGCACGCTGATGGCCTACGCGGACGCAATCCCATCGCTTGACAAGCTCGTGGATGCGGTCAAATCACCGACTGAATTTATTCTCATCACGCGGACAGAGGAAGAGGCTGCGCTCGCAAAAGAGAGGGGCATACAATCGCTCGCGGTTCCAAGGTTCAACCTGACGCGAATGGGGCAGATCAAGATGGCAACCCTGATGGCGTTTTCGCAGGGGATGCTCAAGGGAGGCGAGGTCTTCGTATTCCTGTCCGGAGTGGCTGAACACAAAATCGACACCATGGTCGTCATGGAGGTGGGGCAGGAATTTGAACTGTTCCAGTCGGTAGGGCAGCCAAAGCTCACCGAGCACATCCGACAGGCGGTGTTTCAAAGAACACTCACGCTCATGCTCGAGTTGGCGCATGAAGGCCGTGAGGGAAAACCGGTCGGAACACTGGCAGTCATCGGTGCCTATCGGGATGTCCAGAAATACTGTCAACAGAACATCATCAACCCCTTCAAGGGATATCCGGAGAAGGAGCGAAATGTGCTGGACGAACGGATGCGCGACACCGTGAAAGAATTCGCCCACATCGACGGAGCCTTCATCATCAAGGGAAACGGCGTCATCATGTCCGCTGGCACAATCCTCGCTCCAAGCGTATTCGGCGAAGCAATGCCGCAAGGACTGGGTGCCCGCCACGCGACAGCAGCAGGAATCACCACCGCGACCAAAAGCATTGCGATGACGGTCTCAGAATCGACGGGAACAGTTCGGATATGGCGTAGAGGCAGAATGATCACAGAGATCGAAAAAGCCCCCCGCACGCCCCCCCCAAGCCCAAATTTTCCACAAGATCCGTAGCAATCGCTCTACAGGCCTGTGCGTGTAATGTGATGTCATACATGCAATTCGCATGTGCAATTCAGAAGTGAAGTTCACAAGTGCAATGCAGTGTGGCGCAGTGCAGTGTCCGCCACCAGGCTACTGCGGATCATCCATCGAAAGAACGCGATGGAAGAGGCGTCGATGTGCGCCCACCATATCGCGACAAAGCAGGTCGATACGCGCCCGGAGTTCGCGCCGCTCATGGAGGACTTTCCGAACGAGAGATCGCATGCGAGTGTCCTGATAGGCGTGACGCTTGCGCGACGACTCAGCGTCCAAGGCAATTTCCACATTACCAAGAAGCCGTTCCAGATCGATGGGGGTGGGAAGATAGTCAGCCACACCAAGCCTGAGAAACTCGATGAGCACCTCAGTCGACGGGTTGTTGCCAATCACAATCACAGGCCGCCGTCGCAGTTTGATAAGCGCGCGGACGACATCAACCCCGCCCATGGTGCAGTCGCCGATACCCACGATGGCGATATCATGAGGTTGAAGACGGTCAATTTCCAGAGCATCAGAGGCGCAAGTCGTACAAGTTACGCGGGCATCGAATGTTTCGGAAACGAAGTCCGTAACGATGTCGAGGAGGGTGGCGTCTCCGATGGCGACGAGAATGCTTGGCGCGCAGGCATCGCCTGCCGCTGAGGCGGCGTTTCCAGCGGAGATGTTGTCAAATTGGGGTCCGTCGCACATGCGTCACTACCTACTGGTTCCAGTGTCCGATCTTGAACGAATTCGTTACCGCTTGAGGCAATACGATCCCGCAAGGTCCCATGCTTCCGCCTCGACGACTTTTCTCCAGGACGTACCATGTCTCCGCATGGCAGCCCAGCCCCCGGGAGCGATATAAACACGCGGGCACCACCACCAGGTTCAGACGCAAGCCAGAGACGTCCTCGATTGTTCGCAACCAACCGCTCCGCAAGCGACAGTCCAAGACCACGCTGGCGGTTGGAAGACTGGTGTGAGTAGAACGGCGTGCAGGCACGGTTCGCAACATACTCACTCATCCCACGACCATTGTCTTCGATCGTGAGGACGACCGTTCCATCGGAAGAGAATGGCTGCGAGTTAATGAGCAAACGGGCGTTTTTCTCAGGAGCAGCATCTGACGCATTCGCGATAAGATTGCTGATCGCCTGACCAAGCTGTTCCGGATCAGCAAACACGCAGGCAGCATCCGTGGAAACGAGCGTGTGAACCTCGTGAAATCGGGACACATCGCAACCCGCCACAAGTCGCGGCAACCAGGTCGTAAGGTCGATCCGGGCAGGCCTCGCAGTACTGGGACGGGCGTAGGCGAGAAGCTCACTCGCTATATTGCTGCACCGATGTGCGTGCTGTTCGATCATTTCCAGATCGCGACGGTGTTGAGGATCGGTGATGGCGTCAGCAAGCATCTCCGCACGCCCGGCGATCACACCAAGCGGCGTATTAATCTCATGAGCAGCCCCGGCTGCAAGATCGGCGAGCATATCCAGCAATTCCGGAGACGGAGCGTGATGATCCGACAGATTCGGTACGGTGTCGAGCATCTGAACCATACGCCGTTGGGTACTGTCCTGGCGCAAAGATTGCGCGATCCGGCGACGGAGATCAGACACAGCCTCGTGAAAATGATGAAGACCACGCGCAAGATGTGAATCTGCAGGACCAGACCGCGAAAACCCGGAGTCTGAACTCCCGGAACGCTGGGGAATATCGATTCTGCACAGAACACCTGCAAGAAGCTGCGATCCACGCGTGATGGGGATCAGACTGATGTCGTCACCTGCGAGTGTCCGGCGGAAATGGTTGACAGCCGTCCAGAAAGCGTAAGGCGCCGGAATAATGGGTGCTGTAAATGAAGAGGCGTAAAGATCGAGCTTTCCAAGAGGAAGGGGGGCGATGGATCCCTTCGTTGCGGATGGGTCAAGGGGGGTGCATAGGTACTGGTTGGCGTCGCGATCGACGATAAACGCCACAGCATGGCGAAGATCGAGCGTTTCGGACGCAATCGTCGCGAGTTGCAGACACAGGGATCTCGGTGATGCATCGAACCGGAACGCACTGTGCAACGATCCAGCCGAACCAGCCGACAAGCCCGAAGCTGGCAAGCCGGAAGCTGATAAGCCGGAAGCTGATAAGCCGGAAGCTGGCAAGTCCGAAGCTTTCGACATACCACCCCCCCAGTGACCGGAATCCGGGGAACCTGTCGTCCGAAAATAAATCTCCCGGGCAGCTCTAGCCTTCGCGAGGTCAGCCATCGTCGCCTCGGCTTGGGACCAGGCCATCGAATGCCATTCAGTAACACACTCTGAACTGAGTGACAGTCGCCGCAGAAGATCATCTGAGGCTCCGAACCCCGTAGGCAACGAGCCAGGCCTGTCCCCCACAATGAGATCGCTCAGCTGTAACAAATAAACGAACAGGGGATATCGGGCGATCCGTTCGACGACCGAAACGGGTGAGTGGCTCAGTCGAATGGCCTCGCAAACGTTTTCGTCCAAATCCCAGCACCGAGCCAGTTCCGATCCAACCTGGGCATGATCCGTAGAAAAAGCAGCCCGTTCCGTCTCAACATCCGGAAGCGCCAATCGCGTTTGCCAGTTCCTGGCGCGAGCATAAGCCTTCGGCATGCAAGACGAAAGGATCGGCTTGCCAACGTCAAGGAGAAGGGCCGAAACCTGGAGAGATTCCAGAGGCAGCGGATGATTCAGGCGATGGTGGAGGATCTCAACCGCATGTGCCAAAGCAACAGCCCTGCCGACATGCCGCTCATGGGGCTCAAAATCCGAGTGACACAGAGGACCGTCGCAGAGCAATTCCCGAAGATGCTCTGCAACCTGGAGATACTCCGCAACCTCAAGATGCCCTGAAACCTGAAGATGCCCTGAAACCTGAAGATGCTCTGAAACCTGAAGATGCTCTGAAACCCGAAACACGGAAGCAGTCGCAGCAGCAGATGACAGACCATGGGGCGGAGAGTGAGCAACCGGGATTGAGCGAATAACCGGGAGTGGAAGCGAGACAATCAGTTCCGATACCGCGGGCGGAATCGAATCCGCTGCGCCAGAACACGGCACTGCCTGGAGGATAGAACCAGGGTCGATACCTTTCGACACCTGTTCCCGTCCTCCGGATTGCGACCGTCCTCTTGGCTGATGCACTCTAAGCACCCTCCCTTGTCTCACGGTCCTTCACAAGCTCGTCCTCAATATTTCAGCATGGTATCGATCCGCGCGATCACTTCATCCACTCTGAATGGTTTCTTAATAAAGGCATCCGCACCAGCAAGGTACAGCTCGTCAATCTCGGTCGGGTCTGCAACACCGCTGATGATAATAATACGGGTGTTGTTCATTTCAGAACGCGATCGAACCATGCGGCACACTTCCGTTCCATTGATATCTGGAAGTTTGAAGTCGAGCAGAATAACGTCGGGCATAAACTCCTGAGTCATCATCCCTGCTTCAAAACCGGTCGCACTGGATTTAATCACAAAGCGACCATCACGTTCCATCACATCCGTCAACAGTTGAACAATCGCAGGCTCATCATCCACAATCAGGATGCGTCGCGTCGCCCCTTCAAGCATGTCGAGTGGAATGTCGTTCTCCTGCATGAACGTGATCAGCTGATCCCTGGGAACACGGCGAAAACGCGACCCCGGAACCCGAAATCCACGCAGTCTCCCGCTATCGAAGCATCGAATCACGGTCTGCTGACTGATATTGCAAATCTTGGCGACTTCACCTGTCGTGAAGACAGACTTGTCCCTGATCTTTTCCGACTTGAGCATCACTTCCACCCTATATTTGTCGCTGCAACTATGACCGCACCACCTTCACCCTCATGAACGACGACGCTGACCATTGAGAGGACGACGCTGACCACTGAGAGGACGTCAACCGAAACATCCGCCGACCCGACACCGAAAATCCAATGACCATAAGGTCGGATCAGTGTCCCACCGCACTACGCTGCCCCAGGGCACTACAATGTCCCAGGGCACTACACTATCCCAGGGCACTGCACCGTTCCAAGGCACGGCAGCGTTCTCAGGTACTACACCGAGGTTACCTTTACTCCGGATCTACGCATCCACGCCAAGTCAACACTTCCACAGACCAAACGACAGACGCCAATACCCGTCTGACGAAACTTCAGTGAACACCGGTAAGAAGTTCAACCAGGACAAAAGACCACGAAATCAGCCAAAATCCCAAATCGTCCAAGCTTCCCAGATGACCCATCTTTTCCACACGATATATCTTATCGCGATACACACTGTCAAGCTTCACTTTCAGGTTTGACTAGATTTCGTAGATTACCCAAATGGTACACCCTGTGAAATCTCAACAATTCACAGGCACAACGCAAAGGACGCGAGATGAGCAACGGCGCCTATCTTATGTATACACAATACGATAAAGCGCAGCCGACTCTTACTTACGTTTCTTTACCAGAGTGATCCACAAAATAGTGATGTCGGAAGGATTTATTCCGGAAATTCTGGACGCCTGACCAAGCGTAGCAGGACGAATCTGCGAAAGACGCTCGCGCGACTCCTGTCGAAGCTCACCCATAGAGGAAAAATCGAAGTCAACGGGAATCGCAACTCCCTCCAGCTTCTTCATCTGTGCAATCTGGCGATCCTGACGCTGAAGATAACCCGCATATCTCCCCTCGATGTAGATTTGTTCTACAACCTCGAGCGATACGCCTGGGAGGTCAGACTCAGCCACCACGCTGCGAAGATCACTCAAATGCACATCATGACGACGCAACCAGTCCAGAACAGGACGCCCATCACGACGCAGACCACCCAGCAAAGCCGTCAACGCACCGATGTCTGCCAGCTTCTTCTCAAAACGCTCGCGACGCGCATCCGATACCAGACCAAGCTCGATCCCAACAGGTGTCAACCGCCGATCAGCGTTATCGCTCCGAAGCTGAAGGCGATATTCGGCTCGAGATGTGAACATCCGATACGGTTCCACTGGCGGTTTCGTCACAAGATCATCGATCATCACCCCGATATACGCCTGATCACGACGCAACCGCAGCGGATCCCGGTTCGACAGACGCAATGCTGCATTGGCACCAGCCACAAGCCCCTGCCCGGCAGCTTCCTCATACCCGCTCGTACCGTTGATCTGACCCGCAAGATACAATCCAGACACCGATTTCGTTTCAAGCGTAAATTGCGTCTGATGCGTCGGCACAAAATCGTACTCAACAGCATAGCCAGCCTGCACCATGTCAGCACGCTCAAGCCCGCGAATCGTACGCAGCATCGGAACCTGCACATCAGCAGGCAGAGACGTACTGATTCCATTGCAATACACCCGGTCACTGGCATACCCCTCTGGCTCGAGAAAAATCTGATGCCTCGGCTTATCCGCAAAACGCACGATCTTATCTTCAATGCTAGGGCAATACCTCGGCCCATGTGATTCAATCTGCCCGCTATACATCGGAGCAAGGTGAAGGTGCTCACGGATCAGGGCATGAGTCCGATCGTTGGTATAAGTAATATGGCATCCGACCTGCGGACGCGATATCCGATCCGTCATGAACGAAAATGGATACGGTTCAGGATCACCAGGCTGCGGTTCAATGTCCTCATAATCAATGGAATCGCGACGAATCCGAGGTGGCGTCCCAGTCTTAAGACGCCCAAGCTCCAGCCCCAGCGAAAGGAGGTTCGCACTCAGACCCATGGCGGAACCCTCCCCCACACGCCCACCCTCGGTCTGCTCCTCACCGCAGTGCATCAGCGCACGCATGAACGTCCCCGTGGTAACAATCACCGAATCAGCACGATATTCCCGACCGCCATTCAGCCGAACACCCCGTACGCGAGACGTCGCAAGTGTCTCGGAGTTGTCTCTCTCGCGTTCGGGTATCACGCAGGGCGAGACCACAATCTCCTCGCAAAGTCCTTCGATGATTTCCAGATTCCGCGTCCCAACCAGATACCCCTGAACAGCCGCCGCGTAATCCTCACGATCCGCCTGAGCACGCGGCGCCCAGACCGCAGGCCCCTTACTTCGGTTCAACAGGCGAAACTGAATCCCAGTCGCATCGATCACCTGACCCATCAGCCCGCCAAGCGCATCGATCTCACGCACGATCTGACCCTTACCAAGGCCCCCGATCGCAGGGTTGCACGACATACGCCCAATCGCCCCCGCATCCATCGTCACCAGGGCGACATGCGCACCCAGACGCGCACCAGCCCACGCAGCCTCCGCCCCCGCATGCCCTCCACCAATCACAATAATGTCATAACGCTTCAAGATCACGATCCGTAGGGTGCGTCCCGGACGCACCTTCTTTTTTTGCCTTTTTGTTGTTTTTGCGTTTTTTTTTGTCTCTTCTTGTCGCCGTACCACACAAAAAAAACGCATCCTCATCCCAAAAACCGCATCCTCACCCCAAAAACCACATTTTCAAAAAAAAACACATTTTTCCTGTAAGATTTCGAGAGAAACCGTTCTCTTGAAGATGAAGACCGAAGACAACCCACCAGGAGGTTGCAAATCGGCGAAGAGAGGAAGGTTCTGTCATGTCTGATTATTACAGGGTAGTCCCGGACACACCCTCTTTTGTATTCCGTTTACCCACCGGTGTCACGTCCCCACCCTCGAACTCCGCGCCGTCCGTGGAGACGACAACGAGAGCAGGGGGAGAAATGGAAGGTGATGACCCGTCAGCATGTCCAATATCTCATTGTAGCCGGACATTTGGTGAGACTTACAATGTCGCAGTCGTGGTTCAGGAACAAGCATCTGTCCGCCCATTTCCAATCCACCGTCATTTCACGCGATGCAGCACAACAACCAGGGAGCAAGACAATGCCACCAACGCAAGGGAGCAAACAGGTTCAACCACAGAAACGCATTCCAGATCGCCATTTTCACGTCAAAAACCTCGCCTCATTCATCGTAGCGAGCGCCCTGTCAGCAGGAAGCATGTCTCTGACCGGATGTGCATCACCGCTGGGCGGGACCACCGGAGGCGGCGTGCAGGACGCTTCCGAGGCGAGATCTGCCATCGAAGCAGGCTTCATCCCAAATCCCAACGACATCACCGTGGAGGGGTTCCTCTCCGAGCACGATATTCCATTGCCCGCCACCGATGGCGACCTGGCTGAACTGTTTCCAACCGTGGCAGTCACATGGCGTCAGCCATTCGGTTCCACCACCAGCTCAGCAGAGTCGGAACTTTTCTTTGGCATTGGGACAACCATCGACCTCGATACCTTTGAACGCGACCCGCAAAACCTGGCGGTCGCAATTGACAGCAGCGGGTCCATGCGAGCAACAGCCTCCGCATCCGACCGACGTTCCAAAATGGACGCGGTCAAGGATGCAATGTTAGCCTTGCTGGATCAGCTCACCAGCGAAGACCGCTTCACCCTCGTCGTCTTCAACCAGTCCGCCCGCCTGCAGATCCACAATGCCGATCCCGTGGAAGATCGCGTGGTGATCGAAGCGCTCATCGAAAGCATCACACCAGATGGCCGGACAGATATCGGGGTGGGGCTTGACCTTGCATTCTTTGAACTCACCAAAAACGCCTCGCCCGAGCGTGCGAACCGTGTCATCCTATTCACCGACGCCTTACCCACATTGGGCGATAACGGGTCCGATGGCTTCATCGAGCAGATCCGCGCGCAGTCCTCGCTCGGGACCGGATTCACGCTCATGGGGGTAGGCAGAGATTTTGGCACCGAGCTTGGAGCGGAAATATCACAAATCCCCGACGGCAACGCATTTTTCCTCTCCGATGAAGATCGAATTTCCCGCGTCTTCGACGATTTCAAATTCTTCGTGACACCCGTCGCCTTCGACGTCACGCTCAGCGTCATGGTTCCGGACCAGGTCGGCATCTCAGCCGTCTACGGCGCTCCCGACTACATCCCCGGACAATCCACCGCGACGATCGTCATCCCCACACTCTTCCTCAGTCGCCGCGCGGGAGGCGGAACAATCATCGTCAGGCTGACCTACGCGACCCCGCCAGCCTTCGACACGCCCTTCCAGATCGCAGACGCGACCCTCGCGTATCAATTGGCAGAGGGCGGCGTCCGTTCGACAGACTTCTCCCTGGAGTTACCCGCCGATCTCCCACAGGATGGCGATCCACCTTATTACTCAGATCACAGCGCTCGCCGGGCTGCGATTCTGCTCGACACCGTGCTCGTGATTCAGGACGCGTCGCAACAGGCACGCAATGGAAGAAATCAAGTGGCTGCTGAAATGCTCGAAGATTTCCTGCCCTGGTTCGACCAGTCGATTCTGGGACTCTCCGATCGCACCGAGCCAACCTCCCGCGCCCTCAGCGATGAACGCGACCTGATCGAAACCCTCCTTGGCACGATCCTGAACTGCACATTCTTTTGCTTCGTCGGATAACCTTTTGCTTCGTCGGATGACGTGTTACCGTGAGGACACATGACAGAATCAGACCACATGTTCTGGGGGCTGGCTGCCGGTCTCGGCGTATCCGTCTGCTGGACGAGTGCTTCGCTCTGTTTCACAGCGGCTGGGAAACGACTCGGCGTCGCGGTCATGAATGCGCTGCGCATCCTGATAGCGGTCATGCTCCTGGGGGTGACCCATCGTCTTCTGTCGGGACAGTGGATTCCAGATTGCAGGGCGACGCAGGTTTTCTACCTCGCAGCCTCCGGTCTTATCGGACTCAGCATTGGCGATCAGGCACTGTTCACTGCCTTCGTCGATATCGGTACCCGCCGGTCGATGCTGGTGATGACGACGTCGCCTCTGTTCGCGGTCCTTTTCGGGTGGATCGCCCTTGGAGAAACGCTGCCGGGGATGTCGTGGATCGGCGTGGTGATGACGGTGGGCGGTGTCGCATGGGTTATCTCTGAGCGGAATGAGGCTGATGCCCATCCGCCGGGACACCTTTTTCGAGGGGTGGGGTTGGCGGTTATCGGAGCTGTGTGTCAGGCTGCTGGTCTCTTGCTCAGCAAGGTGGGGATGGGGCATGGG
This sequence comes from Planctomycetota bacterium, assembly GCA_024275565.1. Taxonomy (GTDB): domain Bacteria; phylum Planctomycetota; class Phycisphaerae; order UBA1845; family UBA1845; genus JAJRYY01. The sequence continues at coordinate 12,188 of JAJRYY010000016.1, read as the reverse complement.
TGGCTGCCCGAGGATGAACATCTCAATCCTCAGGCAGCGACCCTCGTGCGCATGTTTTTCGCAGCCATCGGTATGGCGCCGATTGTGCTGTTTCACGTCTACCGCGAGCGTAAACGGCGTGCCGACGGGGTTCCGGAATTACGCCAGCGAACCGGGTCCAGATCTGCCGGAGCTATCTTCGCACTTTGCGGGGCGGTTTCCGGTCCATTTCTGGGTGTGTGGCTGTCGCTGATTGCGTCTGACCGTGTATCGGTCGGCGTTGCTCAGACGACCTGTTCTCTGGCGCCGGTTCTGCTGCTGCCCATCCTTGCGTTCGGGTTGAAGGAGCGCATCTCCCTGCGTGCTTGCGTCGGTGCTGTGGTATCAGTCATGGGCATCGGCGTGCTGTTCTGGGAGAATATCTGATTCGCAATCGCTGTAGGTTTCGCCTTCATTTTCGCCATCGTTCAACACGCTTGCACCGCAAGTTGGCGTAAATTGTGACTGGAAGAATCGCAGATATTCCGGTTCGAAGGTGAATTTCAACCCGCAGATGCTGTCACGTTTTTCCCATAGGTCGATGATCGCCTCGGCAGTGACGTCCATATGTGCCTGTGTGTAGACGCGTCTGGGTAGTGTTAATCGGACCAGTTCCAGTTTGGGTTGGCGATTTTCTCCTGTTGCGGGGTCGCGACCTGCTGACACCGCGCCGCGTTCCATGGCGCGGACGCCTGAGTTGATGTAGAGTGCGGCTGCCAGCGACTGGGCTGGGAACTGCGACTGGGGAATGTGTGGCAGGAACCTGGCTGCGTCCACGAAGACGCCATGCCCGCCGATGGGCTGAACGATTGGGACGCCGGCTTCGATCAACTGCTCGCCAAGGTATACGACCTGTCCAATGCGGGCGCGCATGTGGTCGTAGGATACGGATTCCTCGATGCCGATCGCCATGGCCTCCATGTCTCGTCCCGCCATCCCGCCGTAGGTGTGGAGTCCTTCGTAGACGACGACCATGTTTCGTGCTTTTTCCGCGAGGGCGTCGTCGTTGAGTGCCAGGAATCCACCAATGTTGACCATGCAGTCTTTCTTTCCGGACATGGTGCAGCCGTCGGTGTAGGAGCAGATTTCGAGGAGAATTTCAGCGATGCTTTTCTTTGCATAGCCTGCTTCTCTCATTTTGATGAAATATGCATTCTCTACTGCGCGTGTTGCGTCCAGATATATTTTGATTCCGTGTTCTCTGCAGACCGCTGTTGTGTCACGGATATTCGCCATTGAGACCGGCTGGCCGCCAGCCATGTTCACTGTGGTATGGAGGCAGAAATATGGGATTTTCTCGGCTCCGACTTCATCGATGAGTTGCTGCAGCTTCGCAATATCCACGTTGCCCTTGAATGGGTTTTCGCTTTGCGGGATGTGTCCTTCATCGGCGATGACGTCTACAAACGTTCCGCCTGCAAGTTCCTGATGGAGGCGCGTTGTTGTGAAATACATATTTCCAGGGACATAATCGCCCTGTTTGATGGTGATCTGACTCAGGATGTTTTCTGCGCCGCGCCCCTGATGTGTGGGCATGACGTGTTTGTATCCGTAGTATTTTCGGATCGTTTTTTCAAGCTGGTAGAAGTTGTCTGATCCGGCGTAGGCTTCGTCGCCCTTCATCATTCCCGCCCACTGCCGATCGCTCATTGCGCTCGTGCCACTGTCTGTGAGGAGGTCGATGTAGACATCTTCGCTTTTCAGCAGGAATGTATTGAACCCGGCGGCCGCGATCGCTTTCTCGCGTTGTGCCCGTGTGGCCATTTTCAGTGGTTCGACGACCTTGATTTTATACGGTTCTGCCCAGCTTCGTCGTTGACGTTTTTTTCCGTTGAATTCCGACATCGATTCACCATAAACCCAATTGGAGCGCAACGCTCCTGACTACCTGAACGACGTTGATAAAAAGATCAGCATTGACCGCAACATCAACGCTGATCGCCAATAGACAGCAAAGAAGGCGCCCCTTTAGAGAGGGGTTGCATCTGGAACAATCGACGCCCGGCCGACTATTTTATGGGGTCAGCTCAGACCCAGCCACGGAGTTTGCATGCTTCTGCGACGCGAGAGACACTCACGAGGTAGGCTGCACTCCGCATATGGACTTTCTTTTTCTCCGCCATTGCATTGACTGCCTGGAATGCATTGGTCATGCGGAGGTCGAGTTGTGCGTGGACATCTTCGATGGTCCAGTAATAGTTGTATGTGTTCTGCACCTGCTCGAAATATGAGACCGTGACGCCCCCTGCATTTGCCAGGAAGTCTGGTAGTACAAATATGCCTTTTTCGAAGAGGATTTTGTCTGCTTCCGGCGTTGTCGGGCCGTTGGCGAGTTCGCAGATAATTTTCGCCTTGATGTTCGCGGCGTTTGTTTCGGTGATTGCATTTTCGAGCGCGGAGGGGTAGAGGACATCCACGTTCAGTTCGAGCAGTTCTTCATTGGAAATCGGCTCGCTGCCTGGGAACCCTGCCACGCGTCCGGTTTCTTTTTTGTGGTGCACGATTTTGTCGGGATCGATTCCGTCCTTGTTGTAAATACCGCCCCCCGAATCGCTTACGGCGACGAGTTTGCCGCTTCCGAGGATCTCTGTGTGCAAGGTTGCTGCAAACTGTCCTGCATTTCCAAAGCCCTGGATCGCGTAGGAGGTGTTTGATGGGTCCATGTTGCGCACTTTCATCGCTTCGCGCGTGACATAGACACCTCCGCGGGCCGTTGCGTCACCCCGACCCTGCGATCCTCCGAGGGGGATCGGTTTGCCGGTGATCATGCCTGGGTGAGATTCTCCGGCGATGGCTTCGTATTCGTCCATCATCCACGCCATGATCTGCGGCGTTGTGTATACGTCCGGTGCTGGTACGTCCCGGTGTACGGAGAGGTGGGGTGCGGCTGCGCGGATGTATGCGCGTGCGAGTCGTTCCTTCTCGGTATCAGACAGTTCCTTCGGATTGCATGTTACGCCACCCTTGCCACCGCCCAACGGGATGTCCACGACGGCGGTTTTCCATGTCATCCATGCTGCCAGTGCGCGGACGGTGTCGATCGTTTCATCTGGATGCCATCGCAAGCCGCCCTTCGTCGGTCCGCGGGCAGCGTTGTATTGGACCCGGTATGCGTGGAATACCTTTGTTTCGCCTGAGTCCATTTTCACGGGGAGGAGAAATCGATACTCCCGCATAGGCCAACGCAGCAGTTCGTGCGTGCCCTTGTCAAGACCGAGCAGTTCGGCCGCCTCGTCAAGTTGTGTTTGTGCGATCTTGAACGGATTCAACTCAGACATCTTGTGCTAGCTCCTGGGGGCAATTTGTGTGGGGCAGATGGCGCAATTGCATGGTTATTTCAAGCACCCGCGATGTTGATCCATGGTCCCGGACACCGTTTGCCCGGCCCTTATTCCCTGGAGCGCCATCGCTCCCGAAGTCTGCATGGTAGCGACTAGCAAGTTGTATGCCAACGGTCGGGAATGGGCGATTATGGGACGGTGTGTGTGGCATCTGGGATCATGGCTGGGGGGTTGGGTGTGGTGCATTGAGCGTCCGCAGCTTTGAACTGCTACAGCCGGGGGCGGCTGTGCTACATACACACGGCTACATACACACGCCCGTTCATATTCCTCCGCCAATGGCCTGATTCCGGGGGGATGTGCAGGGGTCACTTTTTTCTGGTAATAGAGGTTATTCAGGTAATGAGGCTCCTGACCATGCCTGTGTTGCGTTGCCCGTACCTGAGAAAAGCTGTCTGAATCTGAGCAGGTCCAGTGCCTGGATTGATCCGTTGCGATCCATGTCGATGGCCAACTCGTCTGAACCCTGTTCGGGGTCGAATGTTCCGAAGAATATTTGACGGAATCTCAGGAGGTCCAACGCCTGCACAGTACCGCTCTGATCGACGTCGCATGGTAAGGCTGCGTAGGCGATGACGTGCTGGATCTGGTTTCCGTCCACGTCTTCGACGGAGACTGTGATGGTTGTGCGTTCTCCGACGGGGATTGGTGACGCCAGTCTTGCGATAATGACTGGGTTGTCCTTTGTCTCGATCGATTCGATTTCCGGGATGGTTCCACCTGTGACTGTGATGTCGAAGGCTGATGCGTCGAGGTCAGATCCGCCAAAGTTGCGAACTTCTTCGTTGAAGGTGATCTGGATGTCTGTGAATCCCAGATCGTTGTCGATTGCGTTTGAGCTTTCCATGCGTGGGTCGATGTAGCCGTTGAATGGTTCTGTCACGGCGATGGCTGGCGGATTTGCGTCGGGTAGCTCGATTTTTGTGACCCAGGAACGCCAGAATGTCAGTTGAAACAGATGGCATCCCCAAAAGGTGTTGGGTTCCTGCGGATCAATCCGAATGGCTGAGTAGTCTCCCCATCGTCCCGTGAGAACTGGGGAGGTGCTTTCTCGCACGAGGACTGGTTCTCGGAGTGTTCCCAGTGGGTCGCTTGCCAGTCTGAATGTCCGGTAATAGGAGAGGAACTCGTTTGTGCTGGATCTTGAGAATACGATTCCCATGTTGTTGTCTGCGTCTGCGGTGATGCTTGGGAAATGTGTTCTGATCGAGGTGCCGGGGTTGATATCGCCCCATTGCAGCAGTTCCGGGGTCGCTCCTGACTCAGGCCAATCGTTCATAGCGAACTGATACCAGCGTACCTGTACCGGGTTTCCCTGATGATGGACCGCCCATAGGAATCCGTTGCGATACATGCAGCTCCAGAAGCGTGGTTCGAATGTCAGGATGCGCGTGGTTGTTCCGAGATTTGGTGCCGACTCCGGACGTCCGTATGGGGGAACTGTCAGGTCGAAGGTTACTCTTTGTGGCGTCCCGAGCGGGTCGGTGATGGCGTGGAACCTGAACGATGTGTTGTTGGTGTTCGCCTCGAATGACTGGAGCATGTACTGGGCGGGTGCGGGGCTGTATTGCACGGGCAGGCCGTAGGACTGGCTGCCGATGATGTTGATGCTGTTTGTGATGGCGGGTGTGAGTCCGTCGAGGACGGACTGCTTGTCGATGATGTAGATGAATTGCTGGTCTGGTCCGAAATAGTCGGCGATGAAGTAGACGGCATCCGGTCCAACGGTCATGCCGGGTGAATCGATGTCGGAGTCGTTGGCCAGGTTTGTGACGTTGAATCTGTATTTGTGCCACGCCCCGGCAGGATTTGCGTCGTCCGAGACAGCTAAGAGGAGATATCCCTGCCCGCTAAAGCGCTCGTTCGCCATTGCGAAGAATCGCTCCGTGGCAGGGTCGTAAATGACTTCCGGATCGAACACGAAACCGCCCGCGCCAACCGATCCCCAGAAACCACCCGCACCCTCCAGGTCATCGCTGAAGGTCATGCTGCCATTGCTCTTATTGAAATATGCGATTCCTCCGTTTACGACCATGACGATGTGGTTGTCGCCCACTGCTATGTGCGGGTCGGCTGGGTCCCATCCGGTGTCGATGATTCCCATGAATCCGAAATCCGCTCCTCCTGCTGGACCCGGATCAGTTTGCAACGCCGTTTCGCGATCAATCACCGGGCGATTGGGGTCGTAGGATGGTGGTATGTGGGGTGAGGCTGCTGCTGTCTCGGTGGCGTCAGATTCTGCGTTTGCTTGTCCTTTGCGAGCGTGTCCTGTGCGATTGTGTCCTGTGTGTGGGCGGCGTTCACGACTTGCTCGCCATTGCTTCCAGTCTGAATCGGTCTCCATCGGGACCAGAAGCCCAAGGTGCGCTCCTGAGGCGTCCTGGGATGCTGGGTTTCCGCTTTTCCCCGAAAATCCGAATGCCAACGTTCCGTCGGTGAGCGCAGCCATGCGCGTTGCGCCGTTCGCGTGGTGCATCCGCTGGTTTCCCTGCGTGTTTTCCACCACCGAAAAGGGGGGTCCGATCGCTTCAAGATTCGAATCCGTCACCCTTGCCAGTACATCGGTGCTCCGCCCATCAGCTTCGTGGACGCTGTATCCGAAGAGTATTCTGCCGTCGGGTAATGGCGTCACTGCCAGTCCTGTGGGCGACCCCTGCGATGGGTCGTTGACTCGGACGGCGGTTGTGATCGGTTCGAGGTTGTGATTCATGCGACGGGCGTAGACCGCATAATCTTCGCCTTCCAGCTGATGCCACGCGACGACGACTCCTGCGTGATCGGTTGCTATGACCGGTTCGATCGGCGAGGTGCGGGGGTCGTTATACACAACCATTTCCGGACCCTTGGCCACGCCTTGCCCGTCGATTATTCGACACAGTATGGTGGCTGGTCGTTGCTTCTTCTGGAGGGTGTGATTGTTGTTTGAGAGGTTGTTTATAGCGTCCTTTTCATCAGCGTTGTCGATACTGTCAGTGTTGTCGATACTGTCAGTGTTGTCGATCCTGTCAGCGTTGTCGACACGGTATGTTGCGTAGGCTACTGCGAACCGCTGAGATTCCGGTTTGCGACCGGATGGAATTGCCACGATCGAAGGATGCCCTGCATAGTTGCTTGCGCGGTTCAATTTGACGGATGGGGTATTGCTGTTTCCGTCTGCTTCGACTCGTCGAGCGTAAATATCGCGGTGGCCAGTACTTACATTCGCGGAAGAATACGCCACCATCGCGCCACCGTCGGCTGCTGCGAGAATCACCGGTTTGGACTGCACACCGGCTGTAAGGTCATTGACCACGATTTCGCTCGACAGGGGTTGCATATCGCCATCGAACCGCCGTGCGACGATCGTCCCGGCGTCGCCATCCTGTCCGAACGATTCCCAGGCGACCCATAGATTTCCTGCCGTGTCGAAGGAGGCTGATGGGTGCATTTGTGCGTTTCGCGTCGTTGTGTTGATATGCACTTCCGGCGTGATCGGTTGTCCGGATTTGTCGAAGATGCGGGCGTAGATTCCGTAGGTGCCATTCTCCTGTCGCCGTGAGTGCCACACCAGAGCACTGTTGTCGGATTCTGTATCAGCCGCCAGCGTCACTGCGTCCTGCGCACTCATCGTAAAGGTGTTGGCCTGCTCGATGACCCGTCCATAGGACGCGCCCGCGATCTCGAAGACGTGGTCCGAGGATCCGGCAGACGCGTTACACTCAACGTCACCGACAGTTCCATCTGGCAGCGTCGAAGCGGTCCTGTGTCCGGTGGCGACGCATCCGGCGGTGATGAGCAGGCCCGAGACGAGCAGCAGTGCAAGGCGATTGGCGATCATTCGGCATTATCCTTAGAGGCGGTATTATCCATTATTCTCAGAGCTTGTTCTTCTTCACCCCCGCCGCGGTATGACAGCAGAAACGACAGGTGGCCCCGTTAGGATGATACCAAGTCGCAACCACGAGAGTCAATGAGAACCCGCGCGAGCGAATGGCGTGGGGATGGAAGAATTGAAGAGGTGGTGTAGTGTTGTTACGCGGACCATTCTGTACAACGGGTGCGTGCGTGCTGGCTGCGATTAGAGGACGCGGCGACTGTATGCGTGCAATGTGGTTGTGTGAGGCTGCGGATTATTTGAGGAATTTGTTGATGGTTCCGGCTGCATCCGGACTGGCGTTGAATGCGGTGCCTAGCTGACGGCGGCGGTCGGCTGTCGCGTCTGCCGGGAGGGTGATGGCGTCGTGTAGAAACTGTTTCGTATCGGCATAGATATTCGTCGGGAGGTCGGCCAACTGGTGGGCAAGCTCGATGGCGTGGGTGAGGGTTTCGCCGTCGTCCACGACCTCTGATGCGAGTCCGATAACCTCTGCCCGGTCAGCCTCAATCAATTCACCCGTCAGCAGCAGGTATTTCGCCATCCGCTCGCCGACGTGCCGGACGAGGTGTGGCATGAGGACGGCTGCTACCAGTCCACGGAGGATTTCCGGATAGCCCAGTTTCGCTGATCGGGCGACGATCGCGATATCGCAGACACTCATCAGCCCTGCACCACCCGCGACGGCGTGGCCGTTGATGGCGGCGATGATTGGTTTTTTTGCGTGATAGATGGATTCAAAGAGGTCAAATAACGCATTCGCACACTTCTCTGCGAACTGCCGGTCATTCTGGGCGTGGATGGCTTCGGAGAGGTCCATTCCGGCGGAAAATGCGGGTGGTGTACCGGTGATGACGAGGGATCCGGCTGTTGGGTCTGAGATGGCATCATCGACGGCGACGCGAAGGTCACGGATGAGATCGAGTGTGAGGGCGTTTCGTCGATCTGGGCGGTTGAGCGTTAAAATCCGCACGTTTCCCTCGGGTTTGATGCGAAGATGATCGGCCATCGGGGGTACACTCCCAGTTTGCACCTTGTGGTTGCAAGGATCGAAATTGTGGTTGTCAGGGTCGGCGATGCACTCGTCCATGCGTGGGTGGTTGAGTCCAGCCGTAAAATGCCTATCATATGCCGACCAGGAGAAATGGTCATGCCAGAAGTACGAATTTGTGAGATGACGCCGCGTGACGGGTTGCAATCGCTGGACCGCGAACGAACCGTCCCCGTCGATAAGAAAGTCGCACTTATCGGAGCCACAGCAGCGGCGGGCTTCGATTTCATCGAGGTCGGTTCGTTCGTCAGTCCACGGGCGGTCCCGCAGCTTGCTGATACGGATGAGGTGTGTCAGAAACTGACGCTGCGTGACGGCGTCGCTTATGCTGCGCTTGTTACGACGATGAAGCATTATGACCGATTTAAGGCGTCGGGCCTGAACATGGCAGCCGTCTTCATATCGGCGTCGGAGGCGTATTCACAGTTCAACCTGCGTATGTCGATCGCAGATTCGGTCGTGGCGCAGGGTGCGGTCGCATCCGCGGTCCGGGCGGATGGCAAGCGACTTCGTGCCCACCTGTCAGCCTGTTTTCAGGATATCGACGGTAGCGATATGGACGTCAAACCGGTGATCGAACTGACCCATCAGTTGATCGAGATGGGGTGCGAACATGTCGCCCTTGCAGATACGAAGGGGACCACGAATCCCAGGCGTGTGCGTGCGATCGTTGCTGATGTGCTGAAGGAGTTCGATGCGAGCAAAATCGCGGTGCATTTTCACGATTCCTACGGGATGGGGGTTGCGAACGTTTTGGCTGCTTACGAAAGCGGCGTGCGGATCTTCGATGCGGGGATTGGCGGGATCGGCGGGACGCCGTTCAGGACGCTGGCGAAAGGTCCGGGTGGGGGTGGAAATGTTGCGACTGAGGAACTGGTCTACATGTTCGATTCGCTGGGGATTCCGACGGGTCTTGATTTCGACGCTGTGATGCGGGCTGGTGAGATGGTGCGCGAGATCGCCGAGCTGACGGGTGATGCACCGCTGCCGAGCAAGCTGCTTCGCTGAGAACGACTCCCCGCTGCGCGGCGGACCCTGCCTTGATGTCACCCTGGGGTGAGGTGTGACATGCGGTGTGCGGTGTGACATGCGGGGTGCTGATCTTCGATCCGTTGATATCAGCGGACCTTTTGCTTCCTGGCTGCGATTTTGCTGTGCGCATTTTCAATTGGCGCTTCATGCAGCCTGCTCATCCTGAGATAGGTTTTTCGGCTTGTTTTTGAATTGTGTCGGGCCAATTGGCACATGGGCAGCGTCATTTGCCCAATGCGGATGGGGTCCAATGTGTCGGAAACTTGATTTAACGCTCACGAATCAGCAATTGTTTATTGGCACAGCGATTGCTATACCGTTAGTCAACAGCAGGATTGGGTCGGCGGTATCAAACCCTTCGTCTGCAAACCCCTTTCCGGCCCGAACAGGAAGGGCACCGCCGACCCACCTTCCTGCTTTTTCTACCCTGACTTATTCATTTAGAGGTTGAGGTTGATTGAGAGGTTGAGAGTTCGTGGCGTGCTTTTTGAGTGTCGCGGGCTTGTTGTTCATGCAGTGTGTGCATTTTGTTCATGCTGTGTGTGCTTTCTGAGAAGCGCAAAGCCGCTCAGATAAGAGGGACAGCACTTCTTCGAAAGGCGTATGGACTTCCGAAAGGCGTATGGGCGAGGAGATAATCCCGTGGTCGTCAAAACGGACATCGCCGAGTGGATTCGCAGGGAACACCGATCGATACGAGAGCTTTCCGATGCTTTGCTGGGTGAGGTCCGGCTGATACCGCGGTTCAATCGCGATGGTTGGCTTGACGCGTTGCGGCATCGGTTTTCGAGATTTCGTGTACATCTGCAAAACCACTTTGAGGCTGAGGAGGACGGCGGGTTTCTCGAACCCGTGGTCGAATGTCGCCCGACGCTCAGCCCTGAGGTGGAGCATTTGCGGCGAGAACACTCCGAGATGTCGCGGTGGCTTGACCAGATTCTCGACGAGTTACGCAGCGTTGGTCCGGATGACGAACTGCTCCTTGAGGATGCCTGCCATCGGATCGAGCGTCTGCTTTCAGCCCTGAAACATCACGAGGATCATGAAAATCTACTTGTTACCTTTGTCTTCAGTCAGGATATGGGGGAGAAGGACTAACATGCGACGCCCCCAGTCTCGATTGAGGCGATCGAGTACAATCCCTTCCATGAGACCGGAACTTGGCTGACCTACCGGGATGTGCCATGGTAAGACCTCGGACATTATCCAACGGTCAAGATTCAACGATCAAGACATTATTCAACGGTCATTATCCAACGATATTGAGTTCAGCGTCCAATCATCCCGCCGGGCAGTGTGTCTCCGGGCGATGCGCTTTGCACTGCTATGAGACACCTCGAAAGGAATAGATACAATATGATCGAAAGACGAGATTCCGTCGGAATACAAGATGGAGCTGACAAGAACGACGCCCTGCCCACAGAGATGAGCGAAGCCGAGCATCGCGTGCGCACGCGCCTCATCCACGGGGTTGGAAATAGTGAACGCTGGGATTTTTCACACCATGTCGTACCGCCCATGACGTCGAGCGCCACCTTCCGACTCGATTCCGTAGAACGCGGTGCCCAGGGATTCGTCGATTTTGCCCATGAGGGCAACACGCCGCATTGCCATACGCCCATCTATATTTACGACAGGCTTGACGAACCCACGCGTGGGATGCTCGAAGACAATCTCGCATTGGCTGAACGCGGAGATATGGGGTTGTGTTTCGCCTCCGGGATGGCCGCCATCAGTGCCGTATTCGGAACGCTCGTCAAGAGTGGCGAGCACATCATCGCCCACGATGTTCTCTATGGATGCACCTACTCGCTCGTGCAGAACTGGATGCCGCGACTCAACATCCGGTGTGACCTGGCTGACCTGCGTAGACCCGAGATCATCGCTCGATGCGCTACCAGAGATACGCGTGTTGTGTACTTTGAAACACCCGTCAATCCTGACCTGACCATGATCGACATCGCCGGTGTCGCCAGCGTCGTTGCCGAGTTGAATGAGTCGCGTACGGAGGATGAGAAGATACGCGTCGTGGTCGATAATACCTTTGCGTCGCCCTTCTGCCAGCGACCCCTCGAACTTGGTGCGGACATCGTCTGCCTCTCGCTCACCAAAGCCATCGGCGGGTTTGGAACGGATATCGGTGGTGCGGTTGTCGGACCCCAATGGTTGCACGATTCGCTCATCCACTACCGAAAAGATTTTGGGGGGACCCTCTCGCCGAAAGCAGCATGGGGTACGCTTGTCTATGGTCTCCCATCGCTCGCTACCCGGATGGCCAACTATCAGAAATCCGCCGCCCATATCGCGCAGTTTCTGGAGAACCATCCCAAGGTCAGCGAGGTCCACTATCCCGGACTCAAGTCCTTCCCGCAGTCTGAACTCGCTCAGCGGCAGATGCGCGATGATTCCGGGAAATTCGCGCCGGGATCGATGCTCTACTTCGTTCTGAATGACAAAACCGGAGATGGTCAACCCGCCCGTCAGCTCGTGAACTATCTGGCGGACCACAGCTACTGCATCACGCTGGCGGTTTCGCTCGGGCAGATCAAGACGCTGATCGAATGTCCCTACTGGATGACCCACTCAGCCATGTCCGTCGAGGCGAAACGTGCGCACGACCTTGCCCCCGGCGGTTGCCGACTCAGCGTCGGACTTGAGGATTGGCACGACATTGTGGCTGACCTGGATGCCGCCCTGGACCGCATCTGACGTACGCACTCGCCGCGATCTATCAAAAACCTCCAAGCGGATCACAATTCAATTGTGCATCCCCGGGGGTTTTGTCTATTGCGCAAGTTGTTTCTACATAATAACTTACGCCTTTTCGGGCGAAGGTTCCGCCACCAGTGGTGGCTGGACGTGACACTTGCCGTCTGCAATCATGGAAGCAATC
>JAJRYY010000015.1 GCA_024275565.1 Planctomycetota bacterium | reverse complement strand
GCGGTTCACGGTTGAAGATCGATCCGAAACGCGACGAAAACTCGCTCTCCCGGAGGACGCGGTCGTCGTCACAATCATCGCGAGGCAGGTACGCGAAAAGGGGTTCCTGGAATTGTTTGAAGCCATGAGTCGGGTCATGAATCGACACAACACCGTTCGATTTCTCGTGGTCGGTCCACCAGATCTTGTCAAACGCGATCGGATCGATCAGGCGTCAATGAGTCGCTATGGGATTGATGACCGTACGCAGTGGCTGGGTTCTCGCGACGATGTGGCGGAGCTGCTTTTCGCATCGGATATATACGCACTACCGAGTTGGCGGGAGGGTTTTCCGCGATCAGCCATGGAAGCTGCTGCTATGAAGCTCCCCATCGTGACGACCGATATTCGCGGGTGTCGCCAGGTTGTAGAGCATGAAAAAAATGGCCTCCTCGCACAGGTCCGCGACGCCGATTCCCTCGAATCTGCCATCGAGCGACTGGTGGCGGATGGCGAACTGAGAACAACTTACGGAGCAGCCGGTCGCGAAAAAGCACGCGTCGAATTTGATGAGCGGCGCGTGTGTCAAATGGTCCTGGAGACGGTGGCCGAACAGTTGCGAAACAAGGGGTTCGACCCTCCGCACCCGGAATCAGATACCTTGAGTGGGTCATGCGAATCGGCGGCTTCAGTTGCTACATCCTGAAAAGACCATGCCCGTGGATACACCACCGCCCCAATCTGGTAGCAGTACAGAATCGCCAGCATCGATCAAGGTGTGGTGCATCGCAGCGATGTCTACCGCGATACTGTATCTTGGAACGATGGTTCCGGGCGTGCTTTGGGGCGATTCCGGAGACGCTCAGGTTCGTGTGCTCCTCGGCCAGTACTACGATCGACTCGATCTGTCCCGCTCACACATACTCTACTATATACTTGTGGATGGACTGCGCAGCGTGGGATTCTCCGCAGCTGAGGCACCCACGTTGCTCAGCGCAATCGCGGGTGCTGTTGCGGTAGGAAATGTTGCGTGGCTGCTGAGTTTGCTGGTTAGATCGCGCGTTGCCGTTGCAGCGGGTGTCGCGATGCTGGCGCTCTCGCATGCGCTCTGGAGCGTCGCAACGGTAGCGGAAGTCATGACGCTTTCGGTCGCGTTGCTCACATTTGAGTTGGTGTGCATCGTGCGATTTCTCCGGGGCTGTCATTTACCGTGGCTGATGTTGGCTGCGCTGGTCAACGGACTGGGGCTGTCCACCCACAATATGTCACTCCTCATCTGGCCGGCATATGCGGTACTTGTCGTCTATACATGGAAGAAATGGACTGCTCCGCATTGGGTCAGCCTGGTGAAGATTCTGGCGTGTGGATTGCTAGGCGCTGCGCCGGTCATATTGCTCTTTCTGGACGCGTGGCGGGCGGACGGCCATTTCCTGAGCGTTGCAGGCGAGATGCTCACGGGACGATTCGCCAGAAATGTATACAACACGCGAGATGGCGTCCGACTTGTGCTGAAGTCGCTCGCATACGCAGCGTACAGCTTCCCGACCCCATTATTGCCCGTAGCGTGTTATGGTTTTATCGTGTTGGCGAAATCGGAACGCCGAGGTGTAGCGCTTGTGCTTATGACAGCATGTTTCGGATATTTAGGATTTGCAGTGCGATACAACGTACCCGATCAGCACACGTTTCTCCTGCACGGATTCGTTTTTGTCGCAGTTTTCGTCGCCTGTGGGTTGGACAGGCTGCTCGCTGGGAAAGCGTCGAAATCGTGGGCTTCAGCGATTGTATTGCTGCTTGCGATTCCAGCCCCAGCCATGTATGCGACAATCCCGGACTACCTTCGTGACCATGATCCCGATCGGCTGCCGCTGTCTGATCGGACCACGCCATACCGCGATGATTGTGCATGGTTCCTCAAACCGTGGCGCGAGTCGAATGGTGGGGCGGAACACTTTGCTCGGGAGGTTCTCACCGATCTTCCGAAGGACGCCATACTTGTATCGCACTCAACAGTCATGCCCCCAATGCTCTATCTTCAATCGGCAGAGGACTTTCGCAAAGATGTTCGCATAGTAGGTGCTTCCCATTATCAACCATGGTTCGATACCGCATTCGATCTCACCTCGCCAGATCGCGACAGGGCAGTGGAGGCAGGGGTGCTGTTCACGGCCTCGGATCAGCGTGCCTACAACAATATACTTATCCGAGGTGTGGAATATACCTACGAACCGGTGGGAAGCGTGTTTCGCATTGTTCGCACCGGGGGGAGTGAAAAGTGAACTCGATACATGATCGGAGCGGTCGGAGATGAACGAACTCAGTTACGGTGTGATCTTTGATATGGACGGGGTTTTGATCGACTCAGCCGACGCGCATTTCGAGAGTTGGAAGCGTCTGGCTGCCGACCTGAAGCAATGCATCACAGAACAGCAGTTTCGGGCGACATTTGGACGTCAGAATCGAGACGTTATCCCGGAACTGTTCGGTGGCGGTTTCACACCTGACGCGATAAATGATTACGGCGAACGGAAGGAGCGATACTACCGCGAGATCGTGAACAATGATATCCCCGTATTACCCGGAGCAGCCGAGTTGGTGCATGCATGTCGAGACGCTGGGATGCGGTGTGCGGTTGGTTCCTCCGGCCATCCTCAGAATATCGCCGTCACCCTCGACATCATGGGAATCGCCGATGCGATCCAGTGCGTCATCACAGGTCATGACGTGTCCGTCGGAAAGCCCGACCCCCAGGTGTTTCAATTGGCAGGCGAGGGCATTGGACTCCCACCCCGGAGATGCGCCGTGATCGAAGATGCCCCCGCAGGCATCGCTGCTGCGCTATCAGCCGGCATGAAAGCGATCGCTGTTACCACGCAGCACGATCCCGACAAATTAGACCGTGCGCACCACATCGCAGCAGGTTTGCACGATCTTACGGCAGCCCAGATCGCCGGTATCATAGACCGCTGAGATATCGGTCATGAATCCGGACGATCGGAATTAGCCCTGCAGTCACACGCATCTTTAGGAATACCAATTGAGACCAGTTCCTGGGTCTTAATGCCGGTCTGAATCTCCTCGCCATCGGTACATTTCGAACACGATCCACGACCACGCCAGGTGTTCACAACGCTGCGCAAAAGAAAGACTGCGGCCGTCGCGACCGCAGTCATCACAATAATCCATTGACAATCCATCTTCACTTGTCCAATGGCCCGAACTACTAGTCCAATGGCCTAAGCAACTTGCCCAACGGCCTGTCGGACATCCAAAATCGGACGTCGAAGTTCAACTCTACTATCGGCGATACACCCGCACGTGTCGTCGCATGGTGGCCATACCGGCGAAGAGCATGGGAAGCGTCAGGAAGCCCATGGTTCCGCATAATCCGCCACCGCCGCAAATACCGCTGGGCGTCGTCGTTTCGGGTATTTCCTGCCCAGCACCAGGCTCGAGCGGGACACAGGCACCTTGCGTTTCATTGCAACTTTCGCCGTCACTGCAAACCACGTCAGCACCGGCTTGACAGGCGCCCTCGCTGTCACAAGTCTCTATACCATTACAGAACACACCGTCATCGCACTCATCGTCAGACATGCAAGCACGACACTCATCGGCTGCCTCGTCGCAGATCATGCCAGTCGAGCAGGGCGTTCTGCTCGATACACACACACCATCCGCATCACAGATCTCAGCACCATTACAGAACACGCCATCGTCACAATCCTCATCCGTGTCGCATTCGCGGATTTCAGCCGGGGCAGCCACCGATTGCCCCACGGAAAATACACCGAATTCCTCGCAAACCACCCAGAATGTCACTTCATCAACCGTTGTCGTGAACCCGTAGTCGCCAATCGCACTGGCATCCGTAGGAGCAGATTCACCCTGGAAATTCGTACCCTTCAATTCCCACGTAGGTGGTGTCACGTCAAAATTCAGAAAGTGGATGAAGAGTTCATCAGGCCCCAGACCAAGTGCGGTCACATCGGAAAGGGGTACTGTAATTTCCTTCACAGCTCGGAACTCGCCATCCACCAGGATCGTTTCAACCTCAAGCGTCGCACCCAGCGCCAACTCCGCCAGATACCCTTCAAAGGTCTCACCACCCGGAAGACCCGGAGCACCGTCGTTCATATAAAGATTCACCGTCACGGACCGTCCGAACGTCGTTGTCAGACCACGCGAAATATCCACAACCACGCGCGACGCACCATCGTTCGAATCAAGATCGAGACGCAACGCACCATCGTTATCAACGACACCCGTGATCGTCGTAATATGAGACGTATCCGGTGTTGTACCACCGCCACCTCCGCCACCACCGCCTCCGCCATTATCCGCCGCGATCGTCACGGAAACCGTCTGAGTACACGTTGTACTATTTCCAGCGTCATCCGTAGCGGTCCATGTGATCGTCGTGGTACCGTCCGGGTATGGATCATCCAGATCACCGGCTGTGCTTCTCTCTCCGGAGATTGCGACCACATCATCACAAACATCCGTCGCCGTAGCTGATCCGACATTCACAGTCACCGCCAGATTACCAACAGCAGCATCCACCGAGATATCCGATGGGCATGAAATCGTCGGGGCAACCGTGTCGTTCGTATCCACCACAACGTCGAACGAGCAAGTGGCTGAGTTGTTCGCATCGTCACTTGCGGTACAAGTAACGGTCGTCGTTTGGCCGTCGGTAAAGGTGAAATCGCCACCAACCATGCTCGGTGTGCATTGTACCGTCACACCAGCATCACAATCCGTCGCGGTAACGTTCGGAACACTCACGGTCGTCTCGCACGATGAAATATCACCAGGACAGGAGATTACAGGGTTCTCCGTATCGTTCACCGTCACCATAAATGTGCAGGAATTCGTATTGCTGTCCGCATCGGTCGCAGTACACATCACCACCGTCTCACCGACCGCAAAATCATCGCCACTGGCCACGATCTGCTGGTCAGACACACGCTCGCAGACCACCGTCGGCGTACTGCTGCAGTCGTCAGCGGTCACATCAAAGATCGAAGCAGTGCTGCAGTCGCTGGCGTCCAGGTCCACCGTCACATCGTTGCAGACGAGGGTCGGGTTTCCAGCATCCGTCACAACCACGTCAAACGAGCACGCTGCACTCTGATTGTTCGCACCATCCGTCGCCGTACAGGTCACAGAGGTGGATCCAACAGCAAAATCGTCACCACTCGTCGCATCGCAGTTCACGACCGCACCAGGGCAGTTGTCGCTCACCTCGGGGGCAAAACTTGCCTGCTCTGTGCAGTCACCATTCGTGTTCGTAAGGTCAATGTTATCCGGACAGGTGTCGATCTCAGGAGACTGCGTGTCAACCACCCGCAACTCAAAATCGCAGCTACCCGCATTGCCATTGAAGTCCATCACCGTGCATGACACGTTCGCAACTTCACCAACAGCAAGTGATACCTTAAACTCGTCAGGATTAAGACCATCCACCATACAAACCACCGACGGCGAACCATCACAATTATCGCTGATCCCCAGACCCACCGGACCCGGAACATCAGCCATCAACCTCGCCGTCGAAATTTCCGCACTGCAAGTGTCCAGGTCGTTGCTCAGCGTCAGATCACCGCACGAAAGCACAGGAGCAATACCATCATTGGTCGCAGCAGCAGTACCCGCCATAACAGTCGGCTGAGTATCGCACGCTGAAGATACAACGCGAACCATATCATTCACGATTTCAAAACAGTCTGCAGTCGTCGCAGTGATCGGAAGCGTAAGTGTAAGATCAAATGCTTCGCCCGCACCAAGATCCGGCAGAGCAACACGCATAGCATCCAGCGAAAGCGAATGCAACGGACCAGAAAATTCAGGGCTTTCCAGCGTGCTGAAGAAAACGTCAATGTCCAGGCCTACAGGCAGATCACCTTCAAATATCAGATTGGTCGCAGGCTGATTCCCCTGATTTTCCAGTCGCATCGAATACACAACCCCGGCGACAAGCTCGGAAGTCGTCGGAGTAATCGTCAATGCACGCTCGGCACCATCAATGGCGTAGCTCGCCTGAAATTGCGTAAATACCAGCGTCGCCGTCTGCGAATCACAAGCATCGCCGATCGCATCACAATCGATATCACCCTGGTCCGGATTCGCAATCAGAGGGCAGTTGTCAAACACATCGTCAACATCATCACCATCATCGTCCGTATCGCACGCATCCCCGGCAGCATCGCTATCAGCATCAAACTGGTCCGGATTTGCGACAAGAGGACAGTTGTCAAAAGTATCGAGCACCTCATCATTGTCATCGTCAGAGTCACAGGCATCACCCATACCGTCAGCGTCCGTATCAAGCTGATCGGCATTGGAAGCGTTCAGGCAGTTATCACAAACGTCGCCAACACCATCTTCGTCTGAATCCTCCTGAGGCGTGGGATTGCAGCATGGCTGACCCGTACCCGGCGTATTCGGACAATCGTCCTCATCGCCAGTGAATCCATCACCATCCGGGTCGTCTTCAGTGAATCCAACAGCAAGATCACCCATGAGAACGCCGCTGATGTCTCGAACAGCACCGCTGACGTGCAACGTGTATTCACCAGATGGAACAGCACTGAGCGTGAACGTAAACGTCTGATCACCATTCGACGAAACGGGCTCACCCAGCGGCATCGCAACCACGCCTGACCCAACACCACCAGCAGCACCGACATCAGCAGTAGCATACACAGAAGCAGCCGAAATGCTGTTCGTATCAATCGCCTCATCAAACGCAAGCTCGACCACAGCATTCACTTCGCCAACAGTCGTAATCGTCACCGTCGGTGCGTTCAACGCCCCGTCCATGGCCATCCCAACATTGGCAGTCAGGTAATCCAGCACCACATTACCGTCCACCGTATCGACGCAACCATTGTTGTTAAAGTCAGCTTGTGCGTTGTAAACGAAGGTACACGGATCAAGCTGTGTCTCGACCGGATCAACGTCGACATCGCAGCAGAACCTGGAAAACTCGAGCAGGATCGCGTCATTACTATCCCGAAGTCCATTCCGGTTCACGTCACCAAGGAGTACTGTCAGCGGGAAAAACGCCTGACCACCCTCCTCGGTGTCGCCATCACCATCCAGACGCAATCCACTCGTCTGACTCACCACCGAATGGTCCACGACAATCAGGAGACGATCCCCAATAACCTGAGGAAAAGTCAGACGCGCAGTAGAATCAGTCGGACGCGTCACTGTAATACTCAAGGGTTCGGTCAGCATCACGCCGCCAATGTCCCGCGAGGCTCGGAGAATCCGAATCGATCCGCTCGGAACAAAAACATCCTCGCTGAACGACAGATCAACCTGAGTAAGCGGCTCCAGACCAACATACTCTTCACCCATGGTAGGACTGGTCACAGAAACAGTAGGGGGCACTACCTCACCCGCCGCCGCCAGCACAGGAAAGGCTGCCATCATCGAAAACGTCGCAATGCAGCACAGGATTGACATCGTGCGCCTTCCTCGATATCCATCCATCCGTCCCACCATCCGACCATCCTTCACGATCCGCTCATCATTCATGCTAAACACGTCTTTCATGGTATGCACTCTGCCCATTTTAATGCTTATTAGTCCGCTCAACCCTCTCAGCCATGGCTTCCAGTCAACGTGGTCATCATTGCTCCAACAAGCCCGAAAAACCAGCTCGCGTCGTCATCTAACCTCGCGTCAACAAACACCATTGGCTTCGCGATCACGTGTCGCGGCAGGGTTCGCGCCGGATTCAGCGCGTCTCGCCAGTTACCCTTGAGACAAATACCTCAGAGACATGCTTCCTTCTTACCTGCCCCGCCTTCACCGTACACCTGATACCTACATACCTACAACATACCTGCACCCCTACGCTGCACCGCGCCCTCGGCCGTGGCGTCGCCCACGACTCACCACAAACACCGCACCACATGCAAGCAGCCAGACAGCAGCAGGCTCGGGAACAATATTAAACGTGAACGGCTCAACATCCGGAAGAAAAATACTCGGCGATCCGCCGATCTCCGCCGTCACCGATGAGGCAGCCGCATTCAGATCAATCGTAAAAGATCCTTCAGCATCCTCGTCAACATTGATCCATATCTCAGCCAGCACATCGCTCACGCCCGCTATGGGCGGTGGAACCGATCCAAAAGAACTCGTCAGCGCCTGAATGAACACACCCGAGTCCATGTCGAACGTCGGACGGATCAGGCTCCAGAGAGGGTTCAGCTCTTCACCACCCTGAACGATAACATTCCGCTCATTGAAGAAATTGGTCGCACCAATGTCCGCGGATGCGACACCCGTCGTACCAGCGTCCGGGTCGATATCCACCTCCAATGTGTATCCAAAAAGCGAAGTGTCTGCTTCCGGATCACTGATAAGCATCAGCACCGAAAACGACGATCCCGGCGTAATACCACCATCCGGTACATTGTTCAAATCAAACCTGATCGTATCGCCAGAAGACGACGACACCGTGGCGACCAGAAACACCGCACACGCCAGCGCAAAACGCAGACCCTGATGAGCAACCATGCTCATTCCTCCCTCTCCCGTAACGCCTCCCACCAAGGTTCAAATGTGCTTCTCCCAAAGCAACATCAGACCTCTTTCCAGTGAAAAGCATGGCAAATTGGCACAAGGGCAGTGGTGTGTGCTGACGCAGGACACGCGATGCAAAAACCGCGCATGTAGATGTGACCCTGCTCTCCTCCCACAACTCCCTCTTCTCTCTCCCGGGGCAGCGAACAACAGCACGCCGCCCTACAGACATCTACGAAACGAAGACCCCGAGAAACTGTTCTCCCAAACAGTCACCAAGACCCATCGCCCGCCGGCAAAAAACGCTGACAAATCCCCTCCAGGGAGGGGCATCAACCTCAAGCCACTATAGAACATAGTGGCCTTTTGCCAGAAATTCAACCCCGCCATGGTCAATTGAATAGAGACTTCAGCCATGCAATTCTGTTTTCGGACCCAATTTTCATGCCAATTGCTAGCAAAACCGACCCCACACCTGCTATAATGCACCAGCACAAGCAGGCAGGACGGGTAGCAGCCAGGAGTTCAAAATCGAACAATCCTGGCAGAAAGGGGTTTGCTAAGTGTGGGATTTTCCAGTTGTGTTACAGTTTCCGCTCCGGGGTCTCAGATTCCACGGGTTCGCCCACATCAGGCGGTGGATCGGCATCCTGCTCGTCGCTGCCGCAATCGCCACACCGTCCGATAAGCAGGCTCTGGCTGGAGGTGGTCCGGAAAACGTAGCCATGATCGTAAATCCGGAAAATCCAGAGTCGCTTTATATTTCAAACTACTACCAGAATGCCCGTGGCATCCCGTCATCCAACATTTTTTATCTGGCCCCCGATGCAACGGATTATCCTCAATTTACCGAATTTCAACTGCCCGCCCTGCTGGGAATGCTGGAAAATCGCGGATTGGGGGATCACATCGACTACATCATCCTACCTCCGGGCGGTAGCTTTTTTACCCCGGTGAGCGGACTGATTGATGGGATGGGGTGTCCACCCGGTGATGTCCGCCGCATTTCCGCGTCGTCGGGATTCACCCTCGCGTATCAGGCTGATGAGATGCTCGCCGGGAATCTCAATGTTTTTGCGTCCAATAAGTATTTCGCCGACAACGACTCCGCTCAGTCCTTCGACAGCAACACGTTTTATGTGGCTGGAACCCCATCTGAAGCTGCGGGGGCTGAACGCTATTTTATCGGGTTTATGCTCGGTTATTCGGGCGAGCGTGGAAATACGCTTGAGGAGATCATCGCGAATATCGATCGCAGCGTCGCCGTCGACGGG
>JAJRYY010000192.1 GCA_024275565.1 Planctomycetota bacterium | reverse complement strand
TATCACGAAGAACTCGACGAACTCCGCACGCTGCGAACAAATGGTCAGCGCTGGCTTGCAGATTATCAGAAAACCCAAGCAGAGCTTACAGGCATCCCATCGCTCAAAGTCGCCTACAACCGCGTCTTCGGATACTATATCGAAATCTCCAACACCTACCGCGAACAAGTCCCCGCCAACTACGTCCGCAAACAAACCGTCAAAGCCGCCGAACGCTACATCACCGACGAACTCAAAACCTTCGAATCCAAAATCCTGACGGCAGAGGACAAAGCCCACGAACTCGAAACCCGCCTCTTCGAGCAACTTCGCGCCGAAACCGCAACCCACATCCCCGCACTCCAGAACACAGCAGCAGCCTTAAGCTGCCTCGACGTCACCACTGCCTTCGCCGAACTCGCACATGAACGACACTACGTCCGCCCCATCATAAGCCCCGACCCCGAACTCAGTATCATCGCCGGTCGACACCCGGTCCTCGAACAGACCATCGCCGACCGATTCGTCCCCAATGACACAATGATGGCACTCAGCGACCGCGTCTGGATCATCACCGGTCCCAACATGGCCGGCAAAAGCACCTACATGCGTCAGACCGCCCTCCTCATGCTCCTCGCCCAGTGCGGTTCGTATGTACCGGCTGAGCGGATGACATTCGGCGTAGCAGACCGCCTCTTCGCACGGGTCGGTGCCTCAGACGAAATCACCCGCGACCAGTCCACCTTCATGGTCGAAATGACCGAGGCAGCCAACATCCTCAACAACGCCACGAACCGCTCCCTCATCATCCTCGACGAAATCGGACGCGGCACCAGCACCTTCGACGGCCTATCCCTCGCATGGGCAATCACAGAACACCTCGCCACCAAAACCCAGTGTCGCACCTTCGTCGCAACGCACTACCACGAACTCACCGAACTGGCAGACCAGCTCAGTACGGTCAAAAACCAGAACGTAGCCGTACGGGAGTGGCCAGACGCACCCAACGAATCGGACCGCATCGTCTTCCTCCACAAAATCGTCCCCGGCGGAGCCGACCAGAGCTATGGCCTGCACGTCGCAAAAATGGCAGGTGTCCCAAATTCCGTCATCCGGCGAAGTCGGGAGATCCTCACCCGGCTCGAAACCCAGCACCCCCAGACCCCCGCCCGACACGCCCAGCCAGTTCAGCCAACCCTCTTCGATCAGCCATCCGACGACGTCATCCGCGAAATCCTCGACCTGAACCTCGACGAAATCGCCCCGATCGACGCCCTCAAACGCCTCCAGCAGTACCAGAACCGACTGATCTTCTGATTTTCCGCGATTTTCGCCATCCACCCGGTTTTTGATGCATCACTACCCTCCGGAGACTGGAATACCCCTGAATTATTTGATATAACCTCCCTCGCTGTTCAAAAATCACGCCTATCTGCAAAGAACCGCGCGAACGTGGCCACGACGGCAGGCGTACTGAACTTGAACGGCTCGAATTTCAGACTACGCACAGAGCAGACCACAAACAGGGAGTCATCCAATGATCGCCAAAACAGCACGATTCGCCCTCATATTGAGCGTTACCGTGATTTTCGCAGGCTGCAGTGATGAGGACGAACCAGAGGTAAGCTCTGCCATCGACAAATACAGCGATGTCGAAATGCAGGTCCGACCGCTCATCAACCGCCAGGGCATCGTTGTCCGCGCCCTCGACAAGTACGAATATTTCGTCGGATCGTTCCCGTCAACGGAACAAGGACTCGACGCACTCATCCGTCGCCCAAAGGGCCTTGCTGACCCCAAAAAGTGGGACGGCCCCTACCTGGATGACCCCGAAAAGCTCATTGACCCCTGGGGCGGCAAGCTGCAATACAAATTCCCCGGCGATACCAAACCCAAGAAGTATGATCTCTGGAGCATGGGGCCTGACGGGCAAAACGGCAATGAAGACGACATCCTCTGCTGGAACGTCAAATAACCCAGCTGGAACGACAGATCACCGCCCCGAGGAATCATCGCCCCGAGGATCACGGCCTCGAAGGATCGCAGTCCCGAGGAATCGCAGTAAGATTCTGAATGGCTTTGAAAGAAGATTCTGAAAATACCAGCCGGGTATTCAGATACAACGCAAGGCAGCCGGAGAACTCTTTATGGGTTCTCCGTTGCCATTTCCGGCTCGAGGTCTACCCCAAGACCATCTGCAATGCGGTTAATATAGTTAAAATAGGCGATCACCTGCACGACATCGTGGAGGGAACGATCGTCGAAACCGTGCCCGCGCAGCACATCAAGATCGGTGGATGTCATGTCAGCCGGGGTTTCGGTGAGCTTTGCAGCATAATCGCACAATGCACGGTCCGCCGCAGATAAATCGGCGCTCCGGTAGTCCTTTTTCACATCCTCGACGAGCTGGTCGCACGCAACATCAGACCGCCCGTCCCCAGCTTTCCTGACCTCAGCCCGCCTGACCTCAACCCGGAGGTCTTCTGCGTGTGCGAGCGTTCAGTAATGGCAGTTGTTGATGCGGGAGACAACGGTGGCGATCAGTTCCCGCTGGAGACGGGTCACCGGTGAGGGCTTGTGCATGACGTCAACATACAGGCCCATGCCGGAGCGAAGTATGGGCGCATTTTGGCTTTGGATGCGCAATATGTTGAATACGCGTCCAGTACGCTTGGTTGCGTCGTCGTATATCCTTTTGAGGAGACCGCCAGATTCCTCAGCCTCCTCACGCGAGATTTGCTTGATCCATGCCATAGGCGGAATGTAGGGTGAACGACGATGACCCGCAAGTCTGAAATTGTCGGCATTGGATGTAACCCAAGTCACGCAAAGGGGTTACATCCGATAATAATTTAGTTGACTTATCTTGCCTATTTTGACAGAATTATCGGAACCTGTCCCCGCGAGGGTATGATCTACATTCGCACAGCGCGTCTGTAGCGTGTCCTGTGGGCAGGTAACTGGGAATGAATTTATTTGAGAGAGAGTCAGGGTTTTGCGACCGGGCTCTCTTTTCGGTTTTACGTTTTCAGTGGCGGACCGTGAACCTGCTGCTGATGGCGTCATGAAAACTTGCGGAGGAGGATCGAGCCATGGCTCGGCGACAGCTTGGTGTATATGCGCTTTGCGCGATCGTATTTGGGGCGTTTGGTGGTTCCGACGCGAAGGCTGGGACCATCATTTTGGGCGATTCCGGCTGGCAGGCGACCTGGGACAGCTCGCTTGATGGGCTTGTAGGGATCGCTGTCGATCTGGTGACGGACGACGCTGTTTTTATCGAGAAGAGTGCCGAGTTCATCTACGGTCCAGGCCCGGGCGGGTTCCCCTCCATCGCCATCACGTTTCAACAAATATCACCCAATGCCGTAAGTCAGATCGTGCTGGCTGACGAGATTATTACAAATTCGACAGGAACCGACTGGACCGGTTTCAATATACAGCTCATAGATCGCGGCGACGCTGTCTTCAATGAGAGCATGAGCGACGGGTTCGGTACGTCTCCCTTCGATACGCAGATGTTTGCCAATGGCAACACGTCGTTCCAGGTTAGTGGCGGGGTGGTTCCGGATGGTTCGGTCTGGTTTCCGGGCGTGGGTCCGGGCGAACTGTACATCGACGTGGTGGTGGCCGACGCCGCGCCCTTCACAGTGTTCACGCTGAAAGAAACGCCCGTCCCTGAACCGGCTACGCTTGGTCTGATGCTGGTGGGGGTTGTGATTGCGTCGCGTCGCAGGCGATAGTACAACCACCGACGATCCACCAGTAGTACAACCACCGATGATCCACCAGATTCCCGGTCCCAGACTCCAGATTCAGGAATAGCGAACGGCTGCAAAAATTGCAGTCATGCTGAAATTTTGAGATAAACCTGATAAAGGGCGTCCCGATGGGGCGTCTTTTTTCGTGCGCATCATGGTGTGGCTGACTGGAATTATCGTATCATAATCTCGTGGCGGGTTCTGACGAGATGCAGGGGGTCTGGATCAGGGGTATTGGGTTGAAAGCACGGGTATTGGGCTGGAAGCACGGGGATTGGGTTGAAAGGATGTGCGGGCATGGCGGTTGGTCAGGGTGCTGATCGTGGGTTGGATGACATTCGGGCGAAGGTCGAGGCTGGCGAGCGACTCACGCATGAGGACGGGCTTCGACTTTACGAAACCGACGATATCCACACGCTGGGGGAACTGGCGAACGTGGTTCGGGAGCGAATGCACGGTCGCCGGGTCTATTTCAACGTCAATCGCCACATCAACTATGCAAATGTCTGCGTTCTACGCTGCAAGTTCTGCTCGTTCTACTACCCGTTCGGGAAATCTGCCGACGACGGAACGCCTCAGGCGGGCGATCTTGTCCACGCAGCCACGCCCTACGAATTGACTGTCGAGGAGATCGTATCGCGGGCGACCGAGGCCTATGAGAACGGAGCAACCGAGGTGCATATCGTCGGCGGACTGCATCCGAAACTGCCTTTTTCATACTACACGGACATGTGTCGGGAAATCCGCAAGGCATGCCCGAAAATGCACATCAAAGCCTTCACAGCCATCGAAATCATCCATTTCACCCGCATCGCCAAACCTCGGATGACCGTGGCAGAGGTGCTCACCGAGCTTCGAGACGCGGGATTGGGTTCGCTGCCAGGCGGGGGAGCCGAAATCTTCGACGACCGAATCCACGAGGAGGCTTTCAAGAACAAGGTGGGCGAGGTCGAGTGGTTCGAGGTGCATCGGACAGCCCATGAGCTTGGAATCTTCACGAATGCAACGATGCTCTATGGGCATATCGAAACGCGCAGCGAGCGAGTGGGGCATCTGATCAAGCTGCGCGAGCACCAGGAAGTATCGCTTGCAAAAAGAAACTCACACTTTAATTGCATCATCCCGTTGTCGTTCATCCCGGATGGCAGTGCGCTCGGGAATCTGCCCGGTCCTACGGGTCTGGAGGATTTGAAGACGCTGGCAGTCAGTCGTCTGATGCTGGACAATGTTCCCCATGTGAAGGCTTTCTGGATCATGCAGACACCGAAGCTTGCCCAGATAAGCCTGGACTGGGGTGTGGACGATCTGGACGGCACGGTGGTGTACTACGACATCACCAAGCGGGAAGGGGGAAGCGACGGAGTCACGCATCAGGAGATGACGATTGATTCGTTGCGGCGTCTCATTGGTGAGGCAGGGTGTATCCCCGTGGAGCGTGACACGTTGTACCGGCCTGTGGAGCGGCTGGCGGATGGGTCCTGGCGGGTCGCCTCCTGAGCGGTTTGCGTTGCCT
The DNA here is from genome assembly GCA_024275565.1 of Planctomycetota bacterium. Lineage (GTDB taxonomy): Bacteria > Planctomycetota > Phycisphaerae > UBA1845 > UBA1845 > JAJRYY01. The sequence continues at coordinate 21,121 of JAJRYY010000192.1, read as the reverse complement.
CCTGAGTGGTTTGCATTGAAGGGATGTGCAGAAAATCACAGAGTTGGTGTGCAGAACCACAGAGTTGGTGTGCAGAATCACGGAGTTTGTGCAGAACCACGAAGTTGAGGCGGGGTGCGGTTCTGAGACGTTTGTGGGGTTGTATGGCATTTGTGGGGAACCATGTCTTCACGTCCGAACTTGCATGATTCGGTCCCATAATCCAATTGGACGTTGACTTGCTGCACTTGCGCTCAATACGATTCTTATAGGCGATCGCGAAATTGTGAGCAATTTCCAAGCAGGCATATCGTCGAACCGATAAAGAGACGGTCGCTCGATGGGAAGCGGAATGAGGCAGGTCATCGAGGTGATGGCATGGGCCTGATCCGCAGGGGAGTGCTTGCGCGACGCGAAGGCGTGAAGTGTATATACCGCTTTGACGGTTTGGGCGAAGTGTCCGGTCGGGGTTCTTTGTTTCCAAACCGCAGAGCGATCAGGATAAGTGCATTTTGCACATGCAGGATCTGTATGACACTGGCAGTAGGGCATAAGCAGGAGGTATCGTGTCGATGGCTACCAGAGATGACATTTTCAAACTCGTAGAGACCAGGCTTGACCCCCAGCAGTTTCGGGAGCAGCATTGGGAGGGTTCCTTTTCGGATTATCTCGAGATGGTCCTGCGTCGTCCTGCGATTGCTCGGAATGCGTATCAGCGTCTCTACGACATGATTACACATTTTGGTGTGGAGCGTTTTACGCGCATGCGGCAGGACATGGTGCGATATCCGTTCTTCTCCGACCCGATCGACAATGGCAAGGACAGCATTTTCGGCATGGAGCGGTCGTTGATGCAGCTTGTCGATTTCTTCCGCTCTGCTGCCCACGGTTATGGGACGGAATCGCGTATTCTGCTGCTTCATGGACCGGTTGGCAGTGCGAAAAGCACGATCGTCCGGTTGCTCAAGAAGGGGCTTGAGTATTACTCGAAGCTTGAGGAGGGGGCGCTGTATACTTTTTCCTGGCGTATCCCCTGTTCCGACGGTCAGGACGAAATCCACCAATGCCCGATGCACGAAGACCCGCTGTTGCTCATTCCGGTGGATGCGCGGCGCGAAGTGATTGCGTTGATCAACAAGGATCTGGACGAACTGCATCAGATTCGCATTGAGGGCGAGCTGGACCCCTTCTGTCGCAAGATGTTCGAGGATCTGCTGGTCCGATATGACGGGGACTGGCGGAAGGTGATGGACCATATCACTGTTCGGCGGATTGTGCTGAGTGAGAAGGACCGGCGTGGGATTGGCACGTTTCAGCCCAAGGACGAGAAGAACCAGGATTCCACCGAGCTTACGGGGGATATCAACTATCGAAAAATCGCCGAGTATGGGTCTGACAGTGATCCCCGGGCGTTCAACTTTGACGGTGAGCTCAACATTGCCAATCGTGGCCTGGTCGAGTTCATCGAAGTCCTCAAGCTCGACGTCGCGTTTCTGTACGACCTTCTGGGTGCGTCTCAGGAGCATTCCATCAAGCCCAAGAAATTTGCACAGACCGATATCGACGAGGTCATCATTGGGCATACGAATGAACCGGAATACAAAAAGCTCCAGTCCAACGAGATGATGGAAGCCTTTCGTGACCGGACGATCAAAATCGACATGCCCTACAGCACGCGCCTCGATGATGAGATCAAGATCTACGAGAAGGATTTTAACAACGAACGCATCCGTGGGATCCACATCGCACCGCATACGATCGAAGTGGCTGCCATGTGGGCGGTCCTGACAAGGCTTGAAGAACCGAAGAAGGCAGGGCTGACACTGCTTCAGAAGCTCAAGCTGTACACCGGTCGGAGCATTCCCAACTATACGGAGGATTCGGTCCGGGATCTGATGGCTGCTGCTGCCCGGGAAGGTATGGACGGGATCAGTCCGCGTTACATTCAGGACAAACTCTCAAACGCTCTGGTTTCCGATCAGGCGCTTCAGGAAAAATGCATCAACCCATTCATGCTCATGAATGAGTTGGAAGGCGGCCTCACGCATCACAGCCTCATCAACGATGAGGAGACGAAGAAACGCTGGCGGGATTTACTGGGAGTTGTTCGTCAGGAGTATGAGGACATTCTCAAGGCAGAGGTGCAGCGGGCGATCAGTGCGGACGAGGATGCGATCCGGCGTCTCTGTTCCAATTACATTGACAACGTCAGAGCCTATACGCAGCACGAAAAGGTCCGCAACAAATACACGGGTAAGGATGAGGAGCCGGATGAGAGGCTTATGCGCTCGATCGAAGAGAAGATCGAGATTCCCGACTCCCGGAAGGACGATTTCCGACAGGAGATCATGAACTATATTGGTGCGCTCGCGCTGGATGACAAGAAATTCGACTACACGACGAATGAGCGTCTGCACAAAGCGCTCGAGTTGAAACTCTTCGAAGATCAGCGCGACACGATCAAGCTCAAAAATGTTGTTTCCGGCGTGGTGGACGACGAAACCCAGGCGAAGATCGATGTCGTGAAGCAGCGACTCATCAAGTACTTCGGGTACAACGAGACCAGTGCGACCGACGTCCTCAACTACGTCGCGAGCATTTTCGCACGCGGTGACGCACAGTCCAGTGATGGTTGACAGTCCAGTGAAGGCTGACAGGATCGATGAAGGTTGAGCAGTACAAGTGTGTTTTAGAGAGGGATGTGCGGTGTCTGACGGGAGGGACATACGATGATCTCGAACATCACAAAGGACCATCAGCGATTCCGCCAGATTGTCAAGGGGAAGATCCGCGATGACCTTCGCAAATTTCTGACCCGTGGCGAGTTGCTCGGGCGTGAGGGCAAGCATACCGTCAGCATCCCCGTCCACGGGATTGACACCCCGAGATTTCGATATGGCGACAACAGCGACTCCGGCGTCGGGAGCGGAGACGCAAAGCCAGGCGACAAGGCAGACAGCGAGGGCGAGGGTCTCGGTCCGGGTGGCGATCAGCAGGGCAAGCACATCCTCGAAGTAGAGGTCGGGCTGGACGAGCTTGCGGACATCCTCGGCGAGGAGTTACAGCTTCCACGCATCGAGCCCAAGGGTCGAAAGCAAATCACGAGCATGAAGGACCGCTATGTCGGCATCCGGCAGGTTGGACCGGAGTCGCTCCGACATTTCAAGCGAACCTACCGACAGGCACTTCGCCGGCAGATCATGACGGGTGCATACGACCCGAACAATCCACGCATCATCTTCGAGCGTCGCGACAGGGTCTACCGAAGTTGGAAAACCACGATGAAACCGCAATCCAACGCGGTCATCATCTACATGATGGACGTCTCCGGTTCGATGGGCGAAGAGCAGAAGGAACTCGTCCGTCTCGAAGCCTTCTGGATCGACGCGTGGTTGCGACGCAATTATGAGGGCATCGAAAGCAGGTACATCGTGCATGACGTGCGCGCAGGAGAGGTGGACCGTGACACATTCTACCGGATCCGCGAAGATGGGGGAACACGCATCAGCAGCGCCTTCAAGGGCGCACGCGATATGATCGAAAAAGACTACATTCCGGACGAATGGAATATATACCTCTTCCACTTTTCAGATGGCGACAACAGCAGCGAATCCGACTCACGCGAGTGCTGCAAAATCCTGAAGGAACAGTTGATACCGCAGTCCAACATGTTCGGATACTGCCAGGTCGCCAGTGCATACGGTAGCGGAAACTTTATCAACGTACTGCACGAACACCTCGCAGACCAGGAGACACTCATTACCAGTCGCGTCAACAACAAGGACGACATTTACGACAGCATCAAGGCATTCTTCACAGCCGGGAGATAGCGAGCGTCGCGCACGATCATGGCCAATCCATCGACAAAATCCAGACTACCCCGCGAACTGGCTGAATGGGCAGAGATCATCGAGGAGTACGCACGCAACGAGGGGCTTGACTGCTACGAAACCATCTTCGAAGTGCTCAACAACGACCAGATGAACCAGGTGGCTGCCTACTGCGGATTCCCGCAACGCTATCCACACTGGCGGTTTGGGATGGAGTATGAACGCCTGGAACGCACCCATGAGTACGGCCTCGGAAAAATCTACGAAATGGTCATCAACAATGACCCCTGCTACGCATACCTCCTCAACGACAACGCACTCGTCGATCAGAAAACCGTCATGGCACACGTCTTCGGACACTGCGATTTCTTCAAAAACAACCACTGGTTCTCAAAAACAAACCGCCGCATGATGGACGATATGGCCAACCACGCCACACGCATCCGGCGATACATCGACAGACTTGTACTCGAACCGGTCGAAGCATTTATCGACACCTGCCTCTCGCTGGAAGGTTTGATCGATCCGCACTCCGTATTCATGCAACGTCGCATGACGCGACAACAGAAACACGACAATGTCGCAACGCCAGACGGAATCACAAGATTCCCAGCAAAACCATACATGGAACGGTACATCAATCCTCCGGAACAACTCAAGGCAGAATCTGACGCCAATCGGGAGGAGGCAGAGCATACCGCTGACTCCATCCCAGCACAGCCACTCCGGGACGTACTCCTGTTCCTGCTCGAAAGGGCACCACTCAAAGACTGGGAAGCGGACATCCTCTCCATCATCCGTCAGGAAGCATACTATTTCGCACCCCAGGGACAGACCAAGATCATGAACGAAGGCTGGGCCAGCTACTGGCACTCCACAATCATGACCAACTACTGCCTCAAAGCAGACGAGGTCATCACCTATTGCGAGCACCACGCAGGAACCGTCGCAACCTCGCCAGGACGCCTGAACCCATACAAGGTCGGAATCGAACTATTTCGAGACATCGAACAACGCTGGAACACAGGACGACACGGCCTAGAATATGACCGCTGCGACGACATGACTGAGCGGAGACAATGGCAGACGCAGGATCCACCGGAAGGGCGCGTCGTCGGTCTTGAATCCATCGGAAGAAAGAAAATCTACGAAGTACGCAAAATCTACAACGACGTCACCTTCATCGATGAATTTCTAACACCCGAATTCGTCGACGAGCAGGACCTCTACCACTATCGCTATGACCCGAACACAGGACGCATGGTCGTGGTCAGCCGAGATTTCCGAAAAATCAAAGCACAGATGCTCTACATGCTCACCAACCACGGCCAGCCATACATCTACGTCTTGGATGGAAATTATCGGAACCGAGGCGAACTGTACCTGGGACACAAACACAACGGACTCGACATCGAAATCAAATACGCCGTGGAAACACTCAAGCAGCTATACGCCGTCTGGCGTCGCCCCGTACACCTCCATGCCATGATCGACGAAGACGCGATGCTCTTCTCTTACGACGGCGAACAGTCCACACAACAGAGAATCGACGACTCACTCCCAACCGCAGCACACACCGTCTGATAGCAATTGAGAAAGGGTAACCCACCTCCAGCCGTGTGGCCCACCTCTTCAGAGGTGGGGGAGCCGACGATCACCTCACCAGAAACACGGAACCCGCCGATACCTCACCAAAAGCACGGAACCCGATGCTACGCCGGAATACTCGCGTGATCCCGAAAACCCCGCATTATGAGCGAACCCCAAGCAACCCCAGAACCATCCCCTTCACGTCCGTATCCGCATAACTCTCACCAGATTGAATATAGGACGTCTGAGCGGAGCAAACGAGCGCTGCCCGCTGATTGTCAGCCATCGCAGGAGCACCATGCGACCCTTTCACCAACGTCGCATCCAGCGGGATAGAACGTGTGCTCGGATCAAAAAACAATTCCACAGGGTCGTACCCAGGCTTCTGATGAATATCCACCGTATGGGCGAACCCAGGAGCAGCCGCATCATCCAGCCACCAGTAATAGGCAAACCACCGATCCGGCTCAGACGCCAAAACCACCTCACCACTCCGCTCGTGATCGATCCCCAGAACCTTGCGGTCATCACCAGCCAACACCTTCGCCACCCCCGGCGACCCCTCAAAGAGCGCGACCACCTCGCCCACCGCCTTATCATCCGCGTATATATGAGCGACTTGATGGTCCACCATCGCGAAGGCTTTGCTGTTGGCATGGTCGATCCGCTCGCCGTCATCCGTCTCCACGACCGATAACAATCCCGCTTCCCGGAGCATGACATTCGGCTGAATCGCACCGGAAACATCCGTCATCGCGTACTCGGAAACAACCAGAAACACAGCATCCTCGCCCGCAGGAGAACCCTCCACATACGCCTTAAACTTCGCAAGCTCCGCATCAATATCCCGAAGCGCCTCAGACGCCTCCACACTGTCAGGACCATACTTCTGAGATGCGTAGTCGAGGTGCGGAATGTAGATGTAATGAAAATTCGGATCGTGTCGTTCCATCAACCATTCGGCACCGCGCAAAATCCACTTCGACGATTCCAGATTCGCCAGCGGTCCCCAGTAGTGCTTCAGCGGAAAATGATCCAGGTCCGATATCATCCGCTCATAAAGTCCATCCGGCTTCTCATAGCACCACAGCTTCGTCGTACCATCCGGTTCATGGATCGGTGCGGGCGTGATAATGTAGTCCGCAGCCGACCCCCGAATATTCTGTGCATGCCACACCGCCGACGTAAGATCGCTCTTCTCAGCGATCACGTCCCATATCTGCTCGCCCCGAACCACCTCATTCCACGCCACCCAGAACTCAACCTCCCGCCGATCACGATGATAAAAACCATTCGCGATCACACCATGCTCACTCGGTTTGACACCAGTCCATGTAGAGGCTTGCACGGTCGAGGTCACGCACGGAAACGATGGCAGCAAAGTGGCCGACGCCCCGGAAGACGCCCATCCCGCGAGTGTGGGCGTGCGCGAAGCGTCACGAATATCACCAGGCCTCAACCCGGGCATGGAAAGTAGAATCAGATGTTGCGTCATTAGATGTCTCACTTTGTAGAAATTTGTACCACGCCGCTAAAGTAGCACACCACCATCGTGGCCAACATGCGTTACTACCGAGGCCAATAGGCGTTGAGAAACTTGAACGCCCGGTCAGCCACATCCGGTGCGTCATGGCTATGTCGCGAAAGCTCCACATGCACCGGTGCATCGCAACCCGTCGCCGTCAATATCCCGATCGTCTCGGCAAAGTTCATCTCACCATCACCGAAAAAAAGATGCTCATGCACACCGCGACGCATATCCTCGATATGAATATTCCACAATCGATCCTGAAACCGCGTCACATGCTCGTATAAATCCCCATCGTTGAGACAATACACATGCCCAATATCGAGCGTCAGACCAAGGGCAGGATGGTCGATCGCCTCGCGCAGCCTCTGAAAATCCGCCATCGTCTCAACTAGCATCCCCGGTTCTGGCTCGAACGCAAGACGAACCCCACGGAGCGCAGCATGATCCACCACATCAACCAGTCCGGAAATCAGCCGATCCCACGCGACCGTCTCATCTGCCTCATCATCAGGCCAACCCGACCAGAGCGATACACACGACGCGTTCAACTCAGCAGCCATATCAACAGCCCGACACAAAAACGCAATCCGACCCCCCCGCGACGCCTCATCAGCACTCACCAGCGTCGGCTGATGCTTGCGTCGCGGATCCAATAAAAACCGCGCCCCCGTCTCAACCACGCAACTCATACGGAGCGAATCAAGCAGATCACGCCCACGATCCACCTGCACAGGCCAATCCTCAGCGAACGGATTCAGCTGATGCGTATCCAGCGTAATCGCCACGCTTTGATAACCAACATCCGCCAGAATACGAATCGCATCCTCAAGACGATGATTAGAAAACCCGTTCGTAACGTATCCAAGCTTCACGATGACAGATCCAGTACCAGACTTTTTTCACTCATACTCAAATGTACCAGGCAACTCCGCTGAATATCCATAACCACTCAAGATACGCCCCAGAGGAAAAATCGCCCGCTCCATCATCAAGACCGCCTCCTTACGCTCCTTCTCACGACACCTCGAACAATAGCACTTGATCACACGGCGCTTCGGAAACGGGACCGATCGCACCGACGAAGCAACAGCTCCATCCACAACAATTCCATCCGCAGCATCACCATCCGCAACACCTCTCGACCGCCCGCCCGTCGGCGAGAACCGCCGAAGCTGACCACCCACAATCTCAGGCAGCAATCGTGACGCATCGTGCGAACCGATCGGAAAAAACTCCCGACCAAGGAGCGGAGCACGCTTGAACCGCTGATCAGCCAGAAACGTGTCAGCCGGCGATTCAGCATCCATCAGCGCCGTCTCATCATCCACATGATACATCCCAAGCAGATGACCTGCCTCATGCGCAGTGATATTCCCGATCGCAACCCCAAGCTGATCAACAGATGGCGCAAACGAAAACACCTGCGGCTGAAAGACCTCCGTAAAGATGACAGCCTGGTCGCCACTGTTCGAGTTGTATGGATCAACGCCCTCGGAAATCCCAAACGCAGCGATCGTGGCTGGATAGAACCCGCCGAAAAAGATCGTGGTGTGCGGAACATTCGGAGCATCGGTTTCGTCACTCGTGATGACCTCGACATTCAGACCGTCAACATTCTCAAGAAACGACGCGATAATCCCCCGTTTCAACGCCTCCGTCTCGCCCGCATACACAGGGTCGATCGCACCCGCATCAAAGGGCGGCGTCGACTGAGTACCAAGGTTGGTAGCCGAGATCGTTCCGCCGTCGAAATCGAAAAGAACGTCTGCATCACAGGGGCAGGAACCGATCCACCGACCGTCCTGCGAATATCCACCGCATAGGAACCTCTCTGCCGGGCAAAAGTCGCAAGCTGAGACCGGGAGACAACCAGATAATAAGGATCGCTGTCATGCCGGACCACGAAATCAAGAAATGAATCCAGCGTGGCAAAGAGATCGTCGTTGTAAGCAACCATATTCTGATCGGCATCAAAGAGACCGATGGCAGGGTCGAGCGAGCTGGCGGATGAACTGGTCGCAACATCAATCACGATGCGATCGCCAGCCATCAAACCCCCAAGTCGAAACACATCGACATCGTCCACGCTGGAAACAGTACCCTGAAGATTCGCACCGCCCGCCGCGTCGAACACCGCAACAATCGCATCTGCAAAATCATCGTTCGGCTCTCCTCGGGTCCTGCCCACCGTCGACACCGCCCCGGCATCCCGATTCCCATCCTCAACCCCGTCGATCGGCACGCCCACAGAACCCGTCCCACACCCGGACTGGCTCCACCCCAGCGAGAACATCGTCACACACACAACTTGAAAAATAGGTCGCTTCATCACTGCAATAGTAGGGACCGGATGATTGACGTGTCAATCCATCATTTCCAGACCCGTCAATCCATCAACGCCAGACCTGTCAATCCATCAACGCCATCTGGCGCCAATACCGCCTGCGGAAGGGCGTTTCAGGGTTCGAGACCACCAAGGGCCCAGACACTCCAAAACCAGCCTCCAGGACGAAATAATCGTAAACTCCGACAGGACGCCAGACTTTTGACCTTGCCCCAATTCTGGTACATAAAATGGCAGCAAGCCAGTCAGCCAGCAAAAGGGAGATCGCATATGATAAGCAAGCCTAAATTCACGGGCATTATTTGCCTGCTCGTGATTATCCTGCCAATCGTCATTTGGTCGAGGACTGTTCCAACAGTGAAAATAGTCGTCCTCCCCGGCGCGACAAGGGTAGAAGGATCCTCCGAAGATATCGGTCCACCACTTTACTGTGATGAGTGCGATGGACAGCGGGTTTGTTTCGATGGCAGTGGCAATGTCGTTTTGAGACCTTTCCTCGGAACGAGTAATACCTTCCACGATGGCTATGCCGACCTTTGGGTCTCGGAGTATCAGGGACATCCGTATGCTAGAGGGTATCTTGGCGAATCGGGTAGTGCTCTGCTGGTCGTTGGAGCCTAAGATTTGTTTGATTGCTCGGAGGGTATGACGCGCTTCTCGATCTGGGCCAATCGATTTCCGGGCATTTCGTACAGATACGGTTATGTCGCAATGGATGGAACGCTTGCCATTCCTCCCATTTACAGCTCGGCAGGTGATTTCTCTGAAGGACTCGCACGGGTCAACAAGGGAGCGTCTAATTGGAATCGGGGGGAGGAGGTGGGGGGATCGTGGGGCTTCGTTGATGCAACTGGCGCTGTGATCATACCACTTTCCTTCTTTGATGTCGGCGACTTCTCGGACGGACTGGCTCCAGCTATCAAGGGTGACGGTTCTCACAACTGCGGTATCTACGGCTGCGGTCCCAACGGCTATATAGACAAATCAGGTGCGTTCGTGATCGCGCCTACTTATGATCAGGCGGACGGTTTCTCCGAAGGACTGGCGCGTGTTAGCCGAAATGGGCTATCTGGTTTCATAAACACAAAAGGCGAACTCGTCATCGATTTTCGGTTTCGAAAAGCCCAGCGTTTCTCAGACGGTCTTGCAATGGTATGGGACTCCTCCTTCCAAGTCGGTTACATCGACAAGGAGGGGAAGCTTGTAATTCCATTTCAATTCATTAGTGGACAAAACTTCTCGGAGGGTATCGCTGCAGTGAGTGTATTGGACGAATACGAAAACTCAATTGAAGGGTATATCGACAGGAAGGGCGAATTCGTTATCGAGCCGCGTTTCAGCTATGCAGGAAACTTCCGCGATGGAATGGCACAAGTAATTATCGTTAACCGGGGTGCATTCGAGGGTAGCTCTTATATAGACGAACAAGGCAACCTGATCGACCCATGCGCCGAGTCGATGGATACGCCATAGAGTGGTTGACACGGAGTGAAGGTCAGACGTTCAAGGCGTTTTTTCAAGACAGGCTACCGCGGGATCTTCGCCATGCTAACCGACGCGCCAACGCTTTGTGAAATCATCGTGAACCACGTCCCACACTTCACGACGTTGCAAAAGCGGAACAACGGCTGCTGAATTCCGCTACGACTTCGGCATTGCTCGATGCGACCGTTGAACATGCCACCCGAGCAGGATGCATGAAACGGCGCGTGCGTCTTAGTTCGGGGGACACCATACTTAATTCTGATGCACGAGAAATTCGTCGCGCGAGCATCGATGGCTGGCGGATCGCCAAGTCGTCAGCCGCCGCCCGCAACGCCGGAGACAGCATCATTGAACGCCGGCCATAGCGTCAATTGACACCGTTACCCATGTGGCCCAGCCGCCCTCGGCTGGGGTCGTCTATTGCCTCAGGCGACGTCGTTTTTGGCGTCCGACAGAAAAAAACAAAAAAAGTTTCACTTCAAAAACCGCCCCTGAGAGCAGCGCCAACGCCTATCGGCTCCCCAGAAACAGGCCAAATCCTCCCCGCCGCACGAAAAAAGTAGATCACCCTGCGTGTTATATAGGTAGAGCAGGAGGACTGCTCAAGGTCATAAAGAGGGAGACCACCATCATGCAAAACACGACCACGAAATGCAAAGACCTGCAGAGCAATAACAATCGAATCCAGCGACGCTTCGCCATCCTGATCATCTGCGGAAGCGCCGCAGTCCCCGTATCCGCCTCCACAGAACCCCCCACCTGCGAATACCGCGGAACGCTCGTCACCAGACACGACACCCCTGATTCCACAATCGCCCCGCAGACCCAGATCAGCCATCACGGGTCAGCTCAACGTCCCCCGTCGAAATCACTCGCCGCAGTGGGCTTGCTTCAATTTCCCCGCCTCACACCGGTTGCACATGCACACGCTGAACATGGAACGTGGAAGGTCAACATCCGAACGAACGGATGCGGAAAAAGCCTCGGAAAAGGACCGCGCTTTGGCTTGATCCAGTTGTGCGAGGCTGGCCGCCTGAGCAAGCACGGAATCCCCGCCGATGGCCTCCGCAAGAGACTGCACAGAATCCTGGAACCCGATCGGGAAGGACGACCGCTCCAGATTCGACCGCGAGAACGCCTGATTACGCGTCAACTGCCTGAGCGTCGCCGTCACATCCATCACGCCATACCGGTCGGAGGTATGAACAAGCCCGAGCAGGTGACCAGCCTCATGACTGGCGACATTCGCAAGCGACTGCGCATACTGCTCCATACTCGGCTGAAGCACATTGAACACCGCGAACGTATCCGTAAAGACGATCGCCTCCTGAACACGCCGTTCGTTGAACTCATCCACATTCTCAGCGATCCCGAGCAACGCCCGATCGTAAGCGCCAAAATGCAGAACCGTCGCATCAGCAGGCGGATCAATCCCATCACGCGACGTCATAAACGAAACATCCAACCCGACATAATCCTCCCGAACCATCTCCAGAATGAGCGCGATAAGCTCGTCGCTCATGCCGGAAAGACGCTCGGAAATGTCCCCGGCATCAAACCGCGGTATCATCACTGCCGGTCTGCCCCCAAATTCCACACTGTCCGCACCATCAAAATTCAACAGCACAGTCTGCGGACGTACCTCGATCTCAGCACCTTCGTCCATGACAACCGCGTGCAGAATATAGTCGCCATGGGATTGTGTCCCAGGACTGGACGCGACCGCCACATAGCAATGATCCGACGCACGCCGACTGACAAATTCGATATAGGGGTTGAGCTGACGAGCGAAGTAGTTCCGATCGTCGTTGAGGTAGAACAGGTTCTCAGCGTCGTCAAATAACGCCGCAATCGCATCCAGACCGCCGCTGCCGAGCACCTCAACGACGATACGATCACCCGCGATAACAGGTCCGATATCGTATACATCGACATCGCCCGATCCACCAATGCTCCCAACGAGAGACACTGGCTCGTTCACATCGAGATTCAGATTCGCCGCCCGATCGAATGAATCATTCCCCTCGGTCTCGCTCGAGATCGACGCGGACTGCAAACCAGCAGTCGTGAAGAAAGATGCAGACCCACCACCGATAAAATCGTTCTGCCCGTTGCAGGCAGCACACAACAACTGCAATTACAATGCGCAGCCAGCTGCGCAAGCATAGCGCTTCGTTCCCGCTCCCATGATGATCCCCCAAGACCCGTGCTTATTTCCGCTCCCCAGCACGCAGTAAAACCACATGCTAAACCTAGTATTCGACGCGCCAGGAGCAAGCCTTTAGCAACAGCAATTCATGGAAGATCCGCCAGCAGAACAGCTCGAAATTATCGGCGCCCCAACGCTATCGGTCGTAGAGATGCACGGCACCGCTGAAATCGTTTCACTGCGACGTTAAAATTTCCCCAGCAAGCTTCAATATTCCTCACAAATCCGCCATCCGCGGGAATCAACACTGCTTTTGCGTTGTTTCGATAATCGCGTACCGATAAGATGTGTCCGCAGGCAACACAACCCACACGATTCCCCTGCCACCTGGCGTCACAGGCCGGATGGCTTCGACGGAGACCCCGAATGACCCTGACGCTCCGACATACACGTTCTCTGGTTTCCGGCATGACGCATCACTCGGTCCGAATGCTCGCGGTGCTCTTTCTGTCGGTCTTCTGCGTCACGCAAGTCGCAGCCCAGAGCATCGACTCTCATGCCGTCGACCCTCAAGCCATCGACGACAGGCGCATCGTCCGGATTCCGCTCAACAGCGTCCCCCCATACCTTATCCCAGCCATCGACACTTGCGCCATCGACCAGACCCTCGAAGGTCCGCAGGCAGTGTTCTTTATGAGACCCGGCGAAATCGCCACCCTTGAAGCTCAAAACGTCCCATACAAATCCATGGGCACTGTGGCAGCGCATCTCGCCAAATTCGCACCACGAAACACCATCAGCCGAAAACCTGTCCCAGCCTTCGAACGCATTGTCGGGACGCCCCCATTCAGGACGCCACGCCAGCCCGGATCCGCGCACGAGCCCGGTGGTGCAGGCCAGCCTAGTAGTGCAGGCCAGCCTAGTAGTGCAGGCCAGCTTGGTGGTGCAGGAGAACTCGATTTTCTGCTCACCTTCGATGAATACCACACCCTCGAAGAAGGCAACGAATTCCTCCAGAATCTCGCCGTCGCATTCCCCGAGATCGCACGCGTTGAAAGTGTCGGACAATCTCTCGAAGGACGCGATATCTGGGCACTTGTCATCACCGACAACCCCCAGGAATCCGAGGCCGACGAAGAGCGCATTCTATTTACAGGCCTTACCCATGCACGCGAGTGGGCCACGCATGAACTGATGCTTTACATGGCACAGTACCTCACGACGCGCTATGAAACGGACCCCGAGGTCGCCAACATCGTCGACAATGCTGAAATCTGGCTTATCCCCACCGTCAACCCTGATGGCTATCGGTTTAGCTGGGTCTCCGACCGCCTCTGGCGAAAGAATCGGCGTGACAATGGCGGGTTCGGATGCGACGGTGTCGATCTCAACCGAAATTTCGCCTTCCGATGGGGTGGAGAGGGGTCCGATGGGAACAGTTGCAGCCAGACCTATCGCGGAACGTCTCCCGCATCTGAACCCGAAACGCAGGTGATTCAAAACCTTCTGAACGACCAGCAATTCGCCATCGCGATCAGCTACCACTCCTACAGTCAGCTTGTGCTTTACCCATGGGGTCATACCACCACTGTTACACCTCAGTCTTACACATCCCATCGTGCCATCGCCAACAAATATGTTGATCTCGTCGAAGGCGTCCATGGTTTGCGCTACCTCCCTGGGCAGACTGGCTATACGATCTACCTTGTCAGCGGCGACTTCAATGATTACGCCTACGCTGCTCATGGTGTACTATCCTTCAGTCCCGAATTGCGTCCCAGAAGCTCTGCCCTTGGCGGATTTCTTCTCGACGAATCGCAGATCGAACCGAACAACGAAGAGAACATGGCGGCTGCCCTCTGGTTGATGAAGAACGTCGCGGACGCCAAGGACGTCTCCAACGACCAGTCCGAAACATTGATCGCATCTCCTGCCATCGGCGACAATTTATTTTCGCTGCCCCTGACGCCGATCAATCAGAAACCTGAAGCCTCCCTGGGTTTTGAGCTGGCGGATGGATCGCGGATATCCACCTGGCTGGACGATCTGGATCATATACCCGCCACCTGGGGTGACCTCAACGACGACTTCGAAGCCTGTGGTTCCGGGAACGGGTACGTCCTGGAGAGTACGGTTGACTCCCTCGCGTTCGCCTTCGATCTGACCTCCTATAAAGTTCTGCCGTACATCTTTGAGGACGGGGCTGAGGTCATGCTCTCGAACGTTAATCCCGGGCCAGCCCTCATTGGTGTCCCTGGAAACACCCGGCGTGTGCCCATGGATCAACTCACGATTTTCAAGCGTGAGATTCAACGGGAAAGCAACAGTGCCTCGGGGTACGAGGAGATCATCCTGGGTGAGCGGACTGCACTCCGCGATATGGACGCGAATCAGCCCTGGATCGACTGGACCTGGGAATATGTTTCTCCCGAGAACCAGAGTGTCTTCGCGCACCCGGCTGGTGATGGCGATGCGAGCAGATACCTCGATCCATTCAAGGCGTACTACTTTGAATCCTTTGTGTCGTCCTTTGATTTTGAGAGCGATAATGAACCTGTCTACCTCGTCCGATTCCCTGGTACGGGCGACGACTGCAACGAAAATGGTACGCCTGATGCCGACGATATCGCCTCTGGATCGAGTACCGATTTTAACGGCAATGCTCAGCCTGATGAGTGCGAATCGCTCGGAGATGATGATGCCGATGGCGACCGCGACGGTTTTGATTTTGCCGCGTTTACTGCATGTACCACCGGTCTGGGTGTATCGCCTGCGGTGGCATGTCAGGACCATGACATTGATGCCGACGGCGATGTTGATCTCGTCGATTTCAGCAGATTCATGATTCTCTTTACCGGCGACTGCTCAGTGGACGTTATCGAGCAACCCGCCAGTGCCGACCTCTGCCCAGGCGACACGATTCAGCTTAACGTCGATGCGGAAGGCGAAAATCTCCGATACCTGTGGCATCATAGAGGCATTCCGATCGCGGGCGCTACCAGCCCGAATCTGACGCTCGAAAATATCTCACTCGCTCAGCGCGGGAAATATCGGGTCGCGATTACGACTGGTTGCAATCGCGTTTTCTCGGAGGCAGCCAACATCAGCATCCCCGCTCCACCCCAGATTATCGACCAGCCCGAGGATGTTCAGGCCTGCAACGCTTCACCCATTCAACTGAGCGTTTCAGTCCAGGGTTCTGAGCCGCTTTCTTACCAGTGGCGACAGAATGGAACGACTCTCGAAAGTGCGGACAGCCCAACACTCACCATCTCCGCCCTGGATGTCGGTGCTCTGGGGGACTACACCTGCGATGTGACCGATGCGTGCGGAACTACCCGGACCTCGGAACCTGCCTCCGTCTCCAGCCTGAGTCCGCTCTTTGAAACTCAGCCCGAAAACGGGGAATATTGCTCAGGCGAAAACGTTTTTCTTCTGGCGGATACAAGAAACGCCATCACACACCAATGGTTCAAAAACGACGAAATGATTCCCGGGGCGGACAAGGTTTTCCTTCCCCTTCTCGATGTGACGCCGGGTGAAACTGCGATCTACCACGTCGAAGCCACCAACGACTGCGGTACGGTTGCTTCGCAATACGCCAACGTCATCGTCAACATGTGCAGTGCCACGGAGTGACACTTTCCGGGGGTGGGTGTGAGGCTTCTTCCGAACAGCGGTTGCTCGAACGCGCTGCACCTCATTGCAGGTGTCCGAAATTTTCGGGCATTGGAGAGGCTGACGACAGTGCTTCAGGTATGAGAGAGGCTGAAGACAGTGCGGTCCGCGAGACTGGAGCGATAATCCCCTGCTGATCGTCGGCTCCCCCACCTCTAAAGAGGTGGGCCACCCTTACGGGAACATCGTTCACCTTTTCGGGAACATCGTTGATGTCACCCAGCAAACATCGCTACCGTCTCCCAACAAACATTGCTATCGGGCAAGCGATTCCAGAATATAAGACCCCACCACCTGTCCCCCTTCGCCGGTGAAGCGTCGCTGAAACCCTGCATAATCCAGAAAATCAACCGTTCCACTGCCGTCCAGGTCATAGGTGTCGCAAATCGAGGCTGCAGTCGTTCCGCCCCCTCCGACCACGCCATGTTCCGCGCAGCCGGCAAATCCGAGCCAGTCGTACAGGTCTACATCGCCGTCGCTGTCGCTATCGCCGCACGCCTGACGAAGCGTGACCTCGATTACGATCTCGCTGGCGGCGCCATACACCGTCACAACCTCTTCAATCCCAAGTCCGCCGCGATCCGATTCTCCCAGAACTTCGCCACCTGCACCGAGGACACGCAACGTGAAATCGCCACAACCTTTCACAATGACCGACAGATAGGCACCGCTCGGTATATCCGGACCAGAAAACGCATCCGCTTCAGCTCCGATCGTTCCGGAGAATGCAACAGGCTGACCACCCAGCGATCCGGACAAGGCTGCACTGGCGGAGGCTTCGTCTACTTCAGTACCACCGTTGCTGAGGAACAGATGGTCTCCGACCGATCCGCCCAGCAGCAAATCTTTCCAGCCATCACCATCCACATCGAAAGCAGCCACATGCCACCCTGCGTGTAGCTGGCCGTTTGGAAATGCGGCGGCTGGTGTCCAGTCCACGAACGATATCGCATCATCGAAAGTTGTGTTGCGCAAAATTGTTGGCCGAGATTCGACTGCGTCTTCCTTCATGACCACGACATCGGGTCGCCCGTCGTGATTCAGGTCAATGACGGTCGCTTTGCGTCCAAGTCGCTCTGCGACTGAGGCTGGCAGGCCTTGAATCACTTGAAATATCGCCTGCCCGGACGGATCATTTCCAAGATTCATCAGCACGCGATCGACATAGAAATCCGCGTTGGTCCAGTAGACATCCATGTCGCCATCGCCGTCGAAGTCCCCCGGTTCCATTGCGTTCTGCCCCAGCGAGTTGCCCGAAATCGCCTGTGTACTGCTTGCATACTGGTAATCTCCGACCTCGCTTCCTGCGTCGTCCAGATCGTTGTAGTAGATGAAGTGTGGTAACAGGCTACTGACCAGAAGGTCCGTCTTTCCGTCGCCGTTCATGTCGGCCGTCGCCACATCCACTGTGTAGTCTGCATCGCTGGGAACATGCGTTGCGGTCACCTCTGTGAACATGCCGGACCCGTCGTTAAAATACATGGTGTCCTGCGAGGGGCCGGGATAGTTGCCGAGGTACAGATCCATGTCGCCATCCTGGTCGAAATCGAGGGATACGCCCCCGCAGGCAGCTCCGCCTTTCGTGGGGAGTCGGATCAGTCCTTCCTCTTCAAATCGATCGAACGCGCCGTCGACCTGCTTGTTCATGTACAGTTTTGTGCGACCCGCATCTCCTGCAATGTTGAGGTCATTGATGATGCCAATATCAAGCCAGCCATCACCATCGAAGTCGCGAAAGAAAGCGTTTCGTGAGACGTCCTTGGTGGCGAATCCGGGGATGACAGATGTCCCGCTCACTTCGATCAGTACGCCGGAGTCGTTGCGGTAGAGTTTGTTGCGTCGCGTTCCGAAGGCAGAATATGCGTTTGCGATCGCGACATCGAGATCACCATCGGCATCGAAATCCCCCACTTCGATTTCCTTCTCGTTCGGTGTGTCAGGTTCGGGCGACTGGGATATGCGGAGCGCCGTTGCATCCTGAAACCCCATCGTCCCAGGTAACCGGGCGTAGGCCGACGGATTGACCCCTGCGGCCAAACTCACACACACCACCATGCCAATGTATCGCTTCATTGTACCCCTCTCCTGATTCACCTAATGCCCAACACATAGGGGCATTTTCCCCAATTTTCAGTACCAATACAACCCCATTGTGACGCTTTAGTTACAAGGGATGGGAAAGACCCATAATAGCGTCGGTAACCTACATTTGGAGCCAATCATGATGCCCAAACGTTATTGTCGCAGGTTTCGCAAAGGCCTCCGGACATTGACAGTTGAGGTTTTCAAGCATAGACCTGAGTGTCCCTGCTTCGTGTGAATCTGGTCTTCGTCCGGTGTCGAAACCTGGCGGGGTTTTGCAGGACTGCAGGGTTTTGCAGGAAGTCTGTCGCATCTGGCAGGTTGTCGGAATATCGAACATCTGCCGGGTTCTAGCAGCGGCTGGAATTCAACCATGGAAGCAAGTTCCGGACATCGACACATTTTCGCGTGGCGACGCACCTGGCGTTCCCTGCGTGGTGACCTGCACGGTGACCTGCTGGTGCGGCTGGTGTTGTTGCTCGTGGTGTCCCTGGGTACGGTGGCCAATGCCGCGTTGCCGTGTCACTGCCATGCGAATTGCGAGACGACCGGAACCAAGCCTGTCGAAAGCAGGTCCACCGAGACATCCGTTCGGTTGTATCAGGTCGGTTCCTGCCGATTGAGCCCACGTTACATGACGCATCGCGGCCTGCGCTCTGCCCTGCACGATGATCGATCGCTGAACAGGGCGGTGTTTTACTATTCGGATTGCGCATCAAGTCTCCCTCGGCACGTCGATCGCAATGGTTTTGGCGGCCCTCTTCAAACTTAGCCAGCACCCCCTCTGATCGTGGAACATGCTTGTTCTCCACGCACTGTTCCAGGATGATGATGCTCCAGGACGAATGGTGCGCTGCGCACTGCATGTATATATAGGCACTTTGACTTTGCTGTACTGATTCACGGCGTCTTCACGGCGCCCGCCTGCCAGAGGACAATGCAGGCGACTTGACCATCACCATGAGGAAAAGGAACTGTTATGAGCCCATTGAGAAAAGGTGTCCGTGAATTCCAGGACAACGTGTATCCGGACATGAAGGTGCTTTTTGAAAAGCTTGATAAACGCAAGGAACCACACACATTATTCATCACATGTGCCGATTCAAGGATCGATCCGACGTTGATTACGCAGAGCGATCCGGGAAAAATTTTCGTGCATCGAAACGCCGGAAATATCGTGCCAAAGTACCCAGAGACAGGCAGCAGTGAAGCAGCCAGCATCGAGTACGCCATTTGCTTCCTGGGGATCACCAACATTGTGATTTGCGGGCATAGTCATTGCGGTGCGGTGGCTGGTCTTGCAGACCCGGAATCCATCAAACACCTGCCCCATCTCGTCAATTGGCTTGAGCACGCCAGCGAAACCGCCGCTGCGGCTGAGCAGATCGATCCAGACTCTGAAGAATCCATGCTGTCGCTGGTGGAGCGCAACGTCATCTTTCAACTGGAGCACCTGAGCAGTTACCCGATCGTCAGCGAACGTGTCGCCTCCGGTGCCCTCAAACTGCACGGATGGGTCTACATCATCAAAACCGGCGAAGTTCGCCTGTATCAGCACAGCAGCGGCCAATTTGAGCCGTTGTCTGGCAGCTTTGCCTGACTGCCTTGTGGGCGCCTGCGCGTTTTCGGACATGCGTCAGGCGACCACAGGCTACCGTCAGGCGGCATCTGGCTACCGTCAGGCGACAACGAACTACTGTCAGACGGCAACGAACGTGAATTGTTCAATGGGTGCAGACAAACCCAACCGATTATTATAGTAACAACTGACACGAGCGGAGCACCACGATTATGAGCGAACAATGGAAGCGGGATTTCCTGGCATCGGGGGTAGTATTTCTGGTGGCATTACCGTTGTGCATGGGAATCGCAGTTGCCTGCGGGGCACCTGTCATGACAGGTATCATCACTGGCATTGTTGGCGGCATTTTTGTCGGATTTATGGCTGGCTGTCCGCTGCAGGTCAGCGGGCCAGCTGCTGGTCTGATCGTGATTGTGGCTGAAATCATCAGAGAGCACGGTATGGTTGGTCTGGGGATGACCGTGTTTCTCGCCGGGGTGATGCAGCTCGTTGCTGGCGTGTTTAAGATGGGGCAGGTATTCCGCGCGGTCTCACCAGCGGTCATCCACGGTATGCTGGCTGGTATCGGCGTCCTCATCTTTGCAAGTCAGTTCCATATGATGGTGGACGATGCACCCGCCGGTAGCGGTCTGACAAATCTCATCTCTATCCCGAGTGCGGTCTGGAAAGGTTTGATCCCGACCGAAGGAGCAGTCCATCACTGGGCAGCCATCATCGGCGTCCTCACCATTTCCACCATTGTACTCTGGAAAGCGCTCGCTCCGAAACCTGTACAGTTTATCCCAGGGCCTCTCGTCGCGATTATCCTGGCAGCTGGTGTCGCAGCCATATTTGGTCTCCCCATCCGCTACATCGACGTGTCAGATCGACT
>JAJRYY010000191.1 GCA_024275565.1 Planctomycetota bacterium | reverse complement strand
CCTTTGTTTTCGTCCTTGCGATTCGCTCCGATTCGTACGAAACTTTTCATGACACGGCTCCTTGTTTGATGGATTTCTCAAAAACCACCGTCATTCATGGAGCCGTTCGTCTCAAATTTCAACTAAAATTAGCACACCCCCATTGTGTTTTCAGACAGAACCTAGTGTAGTGCCTTGGAATTCCTGACGTTTTTGTTTCCGAGCCGTGACCGTAAGGGAGCGGTTTCTATAGTGTCCGCTCCCTTACGGTCACGGCTCGGATAAACGTCCATCTGCATGAGGCACTGCATAGGGCAGCACGGTCCGTCGCATCGAAAGCGCAAACGATTGTGTATGTCGACTACTTGGAGGATGAGACACTTGCGGCTGCCCGGTCAAGTTTTTCTGCCAGGTAGCTTGGGGTGAGATTGGTACTCAGGACCATGGGATCGTCAGGGGCGTATGGGCGGTAGATGAGGTTCAGGGGTACGCCGCCGCGTTCAAATTTCTGCAGTACCTCGAAGACGTCTTCATCTCCGGTTGAAAAGTCGCCCTGATATACCTTCACCTTCAGTTCCTGGAGCTTGTTGAGAATTGGCTGCGTGTTGATGGCGATTTTCTTGTTGGCTTTGCAGACGGTACAGTACGCGGCTGTGAAGTCTACGAAGACGATGTGTCCATCACGGACGTCGCGTTCCACCGCTGCCTGCGACCAGGGCTGCCAAGGGACACTATGTGACCAGTCGTTCGAGCTTGTGAACCGCGATGATCGCTCCTCTTCGATGCGTTCAATATTTTCGCCAATCGGGTAGATGACGCCATAGATCAGCACACCAGCGGTTGCGGCGATCGTCATTGCTCCAGCGCGGTATTTCCAGCGCATGGGTGCGGACATGCTGAAGTCGATTTTTCCGAGCAACCAGCAGCTCATTGCCATCGCGACGAGAAAAGCAAGGGTCCATTCAAAGCCTTCGGAACCGATCTGATGGATAAGCGGGTGCATCAGCCAAACGACCATGGCCATCAGCATGAAACCCATGATGCGCTCAAAGGTGATCATCCATTGCCCGGGTCTTGGTACAAATTTAAGCCAGTTCGGGTTGGCGCTGAGGATCATGTAGGGGCTTGCCATACCGAGTCCTGCGAGCGCAAATGCGAGGATCGCGATCCGTGGCGGCTGACCCGTAGCCCATCCGAAAAAACCAGCAAGCATAGGTCCGGTGCAGGCGAAACCGAGGACGGGCGTGAGCAGTCCCTTCCCGAAGGAAGCGGCCATCCCTTCCTTCTGGATGGAGGAATCGAGCTTTGTTGCAGAGGTTGGGACCTGCAGGGTGAAGACGCCGAGCATGCTGAGCGCCATCGTCATCACCACCGTGGCAAGAAGAATAATGACGACCGGAAAATGCAGCACATTCGTTCCTTGGGACGCAAGCAGCCCGAGGAACGTGAAAAACAGGATGACCCCGGTTCCGAACGAGAGACCCAGCAAAGCCGTCCGGCGGCGCGATTCATGGGCCTGCTGGACGAAGCCAAGCACTTTGATCGACAGCACGGGGAGGACGCAGGGGGTGGCATTCAGGACGAGACCGTAGATGAGACATCCGAGGAGCATCCCGGGGATGCCCAGTGTTCGGAGGAACCCCGCAAGCCCGTCCTCCTGGGGTGGCGATTGAGTGCTTGGTTTTTCGGGTACTGTGGTCGCCTGATCGTCCGGGGTCGCGCCATGGTCATTGTTGTGATCCTGGTGGTTTTCGGTTGATGCGACGATTGTAGGATCGATGGGCTGGGTGGCATGGGATGGCTCTGGATCGGTGTGGCTGTGTAGCGTGGTTGCAGAACCATCCGCGCTGGCTGAGGTGATGGGGACTTCCAGGGACCATTCGACCGCCTCCTTCGGGAAGCATGTCCCCTTCTGATCGGCGCATGCCTGGTAAATGAAGATACCACCGATGGTCCTGGACGCACCAGTGAGTTCTTCGTCCGCCTCGCCCGGGATGCCAATCGTGATGCTGCCTGCGAATTCGCTGATCTTTGCACCGCGTCCGAGTTTTGGAGCATCTTTGAGCGTCGGCTTGGGGAATTTGATGGGGGCGTCAAAATAGATATTTTTCGCCGGGTGCATCATGACGTCCGTGGCGATGAGTCCGGGCATGAGCGGCTTGTGCGATTGGATATGGACGCCCTTTTTGATCTGAACGCCGAGGTTTATTTCAAATTCCTGCTCAGGGGCAAGATGCCCTTTCCCGAATGACGGTTTCAAGGTGACCCATTTTGCAGCATCCATCGAGACGGGAAGCTTTTTACGCGCTCTTCTGAAGAGGTCCTCGTTGGCGGGTTTTGCATCTGTGGGCGACTTGGCCACAGGTAAAGTGAGGGTAACACTGCCCTTTTCCATGAGGCATTGCGTATCGCAGACCAGCCACTTCAGTTCGCCGGAGATGGTGATGCTGGATTGACTCCCCCAGTATCCACCATCCAGCGACTCGGGCTTCCGGGTCACATTGGCGGGCGGGGAGATGGTGGTGATGAGGACGGGCTTCCCTTCGTGGATGAATGTGGTGAGGTCCGCTGCATCGACGTGTCGCTTCGGAATGGGGAATTTGAACGGGGAGGCTTCGATGGAGGCGGGGAGTTCCCATTTGGCGATCGGCGCCATGCCAGCATCGCCAGGGTTCTTCCAGTAGATATGCCACGGTTCATCGATGGTGAACTGGATGGCGATATCGAATGGTTCCCCTGGGGTATATGCCGTAGTGTCGGCGAATATTTTGACGCTCGCTTTTTGCTTCGCGCTGACCGAGTCCACTGCCATGGCGAGAAGGATGACCGCCAGGGTCGCGCTTTTCGTCATATTCAGTGAGGTATTGCTGTTGCTCATGATTGGCTGTTGTTCCATAGTCTCTTGATTCAGTATTCTCTTGATTCAGTATTCTCTTGATTCAGTTCCACTTTATCCCGGTTGGATGCGATCGATTGCGAATATCATGCTAACTCGTCGCAATCACGCTAACTTGTCGCTATCATTCTAACTCAGGATACGCCCCAGAAATTGTCCGGTTTGACCTGATTTGGTTGAATCTTGTCGTATTGAACGAAAGACAACAAGTCTGCCGATTTCGTCGCGACCCGCCGCTTTAATAATTGCAGTATCGCTTTTGCCGCGAGTTCTCCTTCTCTTGACACGGTCATAGGTCCGATTATAGTGGATGTGAGGTTGTGCGCATCGTGTGGCCGCGTTTTGCTTCGCGGTGGCGTGCAATCTGTGGTGTGCGATCTTGTGTTTTTGTGTCGCACATTGTTGTGTCGGATATTGCCGTATCGGATATTGCCGTATCTATCGGATATTGTTGTATCTATATGTCGTATTGTCGTTTTTCGTCAAAGCCGGGCGCCCTGTATTGAAGTGTGCCCGTTGGGTTGTGTTTGCAAGCGGCTCGCCTCGGTTCGATTATTGATTCCCGTCAGCGCTCGCGATTTAAAGTAGCGCCGACCGATGCCTCGGGTCAGTTACGAATAGTGTGTTTGTTTGGTTATCGGACGTTTGCGTTGCGTTGCGTGTTGTGGCGCTGTGGTTCGTACTTTGACGTATGCGTTCAGGATTTCGTATTTTTAAGGTGATCCGAGTTATCATGTTGCGTTCTCGTTCTTGTTGCTGTCAGTTGGTTGGCTGTGGCGGGGGTAGCGCGCGATAGGACCAGACCCGCTTTGCATTCCTAATCCGATCCGCATTCTCTCCGGAGGCGGTCGATCTGCTGTGTGATTGACTGCGTTCCCGGTTCTTGTGGAATGGGCATTTCCCGGCTTTCGAGTTCAATATTAGTTCGTATGTGAAGATGCCAATGGTATTGCGGTTGTTGCTCCGGCAGCGATTACAGTGGTACTTTTGTTGCTTTCATACTTCAAGGGTTAGTGTGAGATTGTGCTGAGCGAATTAATAGCTCAAGGCGGTACTCAGGCGTGGGCATTGCCAGTTGCGACCGGTGTGGTTGGAGCTGCAATCGGAGCTGCCGTGTTTGTCCTTGTTTCCTCTCTGATGGGGAAATCGCGGATCGCGGCGGGTGAGCGTGAAGAGAAGCGTATCATTGAAGTCGCGAAGAGTTCTGCGGAGAAGCTGATCAAATCCGCTCAGCTCGATGCTATTTCTGAGCGTGACAAGGTGATGGAAGCGTTCAAGAAGGAGACGACTCAGGCTCGGAATGAGATGAAGGAGGTCGAGAAGCGTCTTGCGAAGCGTGAAGACACCCTTGATCGAAAGCTGGACACGCTGGACACGAAAGAGCTTCACCTTGAGAAGAGTGAGAAGAAGCTGAACGAGCGTCGTGAGCGTCTTGATAAGCGTGAGGCTGAGGCTGATGCGCTGGTTGAGAAGAGAACCGACGAGCTTGTCCGTGTATCGGGTATGACAGCGGACGATGCCCGTAAGGAGTTGCTGTCCAATCTGGAGCAGGATCTGACGCGTGAGGCGGGTCAGCTTATCAATAAGATTCTGGGTGAGGCTCGTGAGACTGCTGAGGAGCAGGCCCGGGAGATCACGCTGACGGCGATCCAGAGGTATGCTGCTGAGCATACGACGGAGGCGACGGTGTCGGCGGTTGATATTCCTTCTGACGATATGAAGGGCCGTGTGATTGGTCGTGAGGGGCGTAATATACGCGCGTTTGAGAAGGCTCTGGGTGTTGAGGTTATTGTTGATGATACGCCTGGCGTTGTTGTGGTGAGTTCGTTCAATCCGGTTCGGAAGGAGATTGCCCGGCAGACGCTTGTCCGGTTGATTCAGGATGGTCGGATTCATCCTGGTCGGATCGAGGAGCTTGCTGAGCAGACGAAGATTGAGGTTGAGAAGCGTGTGGTCGAGCTTGGGAAGCAGGGGGCGTTGGATGCGAATGTTTCGGGTTTGCATCGGAAATTGATCGATCTTCTTGGTCGGCTGCACTATCGCACGAGTTATGGTCAGAATGTTTTGCAGCATAGCATTGAGGTTGCGTATCTGTGTCAGGTGATTGCTGACGAGCTGGGTCTGGATGGTCGTTTGGCGCGTCGGTGCGGGCTTCTGCATGATATTGGCAAGGCTGTCGATCATGAGGTTGAGGGCGGTCATCCTCAGATTGGTGCAGACATTTGCCGGCGTTTGAAGGAGAGTCCTGAGGTTGTGAATGCTGTGGCTGCCCATCACGGTGATATTGAAGCGACGAGTCCTTATACGCCGATTGTGATGGCTGCTGATGCGATCAGTGCTGCTCGTCCTGGTGCGCGTCGTGAGTCTTTGGAGCGGTATATTCAGCGTCTTGAGCAGTTGGAGGGGATTGCGACGCAGCATGAAGGTGTGCGTCAGGCGTTTGCGATTCAGGCTGGTCGTGAGCTTCGTGTGATAGTCGATGCGAAGAAGATGGACGATGGATCTGCTGCGAAACTGGCGATGGACCTTGCCAAGACGGTTGAGTTGGAGATGACGTATCCGGGCGAGGTTAAGGTGACTGTTCTTCGCGAGGTTCGTGCGGTGGAATACGCGCGGTAGATGATGGGGTCGCTTGCAGGTCGGGCAGGTTGGGCAGGTCGGATTGTGTGTGCCTCTCGTTTTCTGGTCAGATAAACAGGTCATTCATCGGAACATCTTGCATGTTGACGAATCTTCTTTGCATTGGTGACGTTGTCGGAACGCCGGGTCGGCGGGCGGTTCAGGACTTGTTGCCTGGGCTGACGACCGATCGCGATATTCATTGCAATATTGTGAATGTTGAAAATGCGGCTGGCGGGTCGGGTCTGACGGCGAATCTGTATAGCAAGTTTGTGAACTGCGGTGTTCAGCTGATGACGATGGGCGACCATGTGTATCGTCGGCGTGAGATCATCCAGACGCTTGAGACGTCTGATCGGATCGTGCGTCCTGCCAACATGAGTCCGCAAGCCCCTGGTCGTGAGTTTGCGGTGTATGAGACGGAGGCTGGCGTTCGGGTTGCGGTGATTTCGCTCCTGGGTCGCATGTACATGCGTGCTCCGTCGGATTGTCCGTTTCGTGCGGTTGATCGCGTTCTTTCCGCACTCCCCGACGATGTGAATATCATCGTTGTGGATATGCACGCCGAAGTGACCTCTGAAAAGGTTGCGATGGGTTGGTATCTTGACGGTCGGGTGAGCATTGTGTTTGGGACGCATACGCACATTCCGACGGCTGACGAGCGTGTTTTGCCGAAGGGGACGGCGTACATCACGGATCTGGGCATGACGGGTCCGTATGATTCAATTTTGGGTCGGGATAAGGATCGCGTGCTGAGCGTGATGACGACTGCGATTCCGACCCCGTTCGACGTTGCGACGGATGATGTGCGATTGTGCGGGATTGTCGTTCAGGTCGATTCTTCGACTGGGCGTGCGCACGGGATAGAGCGTGTGTGTGTTCAGGCTGATTGAGGATGTTATTGGACGTTCAGGTCTGCCCTGAATGCGTGTATTCGCAACAGCGAAGCCGTGGGGGGATCACTTTTGGGTGGTCGCCCTGTCTGCTTTGGGTGGTCGCCCTGTCTGCGAATTTTTTTGTCCGGCAGCCCTTGCCGATAACCCCCTGCTTCCCCTATAAGTACGCTGTTTACCACCCCTGTTTTATCCTCGGTGGGTTGAGCGTTTGCTTTCAACTCCGACTCAGGTGCGGATTCAGGTGCGGTTTGTGTCAGGATATATTGACTTGGTGCTGTATCATTTTCAATTTGGTTGACGCCACAAGGCGTGGAAGGGAGGTGGACCATTGACCACTGCTCCTGTTGGAACACACTGTATTCTGGAACTCCATGGATGTTCAGCGGAAAAGCTTAACGATTTACAATTCGTCCGGGATGCTGTGCGCACCGCGTCAGGGCATGGATTGTCCACACTCCTGAAACTTATCAGTCATCAATTTGAACCTCAAGGCGTCACTGCGATAGGTCTGCTGGCTGAATCGCATGTATCGATCCATACCTGGCCTGAAACTGGATACGCTGCCGTTGATATGTTCACGTGTGGCGAGACGGCAGACCCGCAGCGTGCGTGTGCGTATATGGCTACGGCGTTTGAAGCGGATCGTTACGAGCTCAAGACCGTCGCGCGGGGCGGGGTTCCTGATCCTGACCGTGTGATTCTCCGTGATTGTGCAGAAGGTCTGCATGCGGATGGAGCATTCTGCTCAGAAGACGTGCCCCGTTCAGAAGAAGACGTGCCTCGTTCAACAGAAGACATGCCTCGTTCAGAAGAAATCTGTAGCGATCATAGATTTGATGAGGAGCCAGTTCTGTGCCGGGTTCGGAACTAAAGGCTGACCTCTGGATCAGCGAGTACATCACCCCGTGGGATATTTATCAGCACGGTGTGGTGCGTATTTTGGCGCATCGTGAGACGGCGTATCAGCAGATGTATATTGTTGAGACGGGTTCTTATGGTAAGGCGCTTGTCCTTGATGGTAAGTGGCAATCCTGTACGGGTGACGAGTTTTTGTACCACGAGCCACTGGTCCAGGTTCCATGTGTTTATCATGGGGATCCTGAAACTGTGCTTGTTTTGGGGGGTGGTGAAGGTGCGACGGTACGCGAGGTTTTGAAGTGGCGATCCGTTGAAAAGGTTGTCATGGTGGACATCGATGGTGAAGTGGTGGATGCCTGCAAGGAACACCTTTCGGAGATGCATCAGGGTGCGTTTGAGGATGCCCGGACTGAAGTTCTGATCGCCGATGCACTGGATTGTCTGGATGAGTCGGAAAATAAGTGGGATGTGATTATCTCCGATCTTTCTGATCCGATCGAAGAGGGTCCGTCGTTCAAGCTGTTCACCCGTGAATATTTTGAGAAGTGTCGGCGTGCGCTGAAGGATGATGGTGTGTTCGTGGTGCAGGCTGGTCCGCTGGCGCCGGCTGAGTTGAAGTTGCACGTTCGTCTGGTGAATACGGTCAAATCCGTGTTCGAGCATGTTGCATCTTATGGTTCTTATGTTCCGACGTATGCTTCGCCCTGGGGGTTTGTGGTCGCGAGCAGCCGGTGCCTGGATACACGTCTTGATCCAGCGGAAGTTGATCGGACGTTGGCAGAGAAGACGACGGGTGTTTTTCGGATGTTCGATGGTACGACGCTGCTGGGGATGATGCAGCAGCCCAGGCATATCCGTGATGCGATCGCGCTTGAGACTGAAGTATTTACCCTGAATGAACCGCCGAAATTTTTTGGTAAGGGTGTTGCGCAGCAGGGGGGGCAGATTGCGGGGGGATGAAGGCGGTTGGTGGCGGTTGATCAGGCTGGATCTGATTGGGCGTTACATGCCAGTGGCCATGCCAAGGCAGTGGTGGGTATTCAGGGAAAATCGGAGAGGGGGGGATTCGAACCCCCGGTACAGTTACCCGCACACTGGTTTTCGAAACCAGCTCCTTCAGCCGCTCGGACACCTCTCCAGGTGGATCTACCACGTCAGCTTCCACTTCAGAACGGCGGCCACTATAGCATCGATCGCGGATCGGACAAGTGATTCAATCAGCCCCTTTTCCGGGTGTCGCAGAGGTCTCCAGGGTGTGATTTAGGACGACCCACTTTGTTTTATTCACGTCACGAGGCGCCATGGCAAGCGATTCCTGTACCTGGACGGGGTTTTCTTGTCGGGTCGGATCGTTCATAATGCAGGTTTGTGGTCGAAGCCTGTCGTGCGTTTCCATAGGCCACCACTGATTGTATTTGACATTGATTACAACAATGGGTCGCCGCCTGATGTTGGCCGACGGTTGTAGACTAATTGAGGAGTGACACTGATGAAGAATCGTGGGCTGAATCTGGGATTGGCGATGGTATGCCTTGTAAGTCTGGCGGGCGTATCGAACATGAGTCTGGCAGACGAGGGGATGTGGTTGATGAACCGTCCTCCGAACCACGTTCTCGTTCCCAGATATGGGTTCAAAGCCACCGAGGACTGGCTTGACCGTGTGCAGAAGTCATGTGTACGCATCAGCGATGGCGGTTCAGGTTCCATTGTGTCCGCGAACGGGTTGGTGATGACGAATCATCACGTCGGGTCAACGCAGCTTCAGAAGCTGAGTACTCCGGAGCGCAATCTGTTGGAGGAGGGGTTTTACGCCAGGACGCTCGACGAGGAGTTAAAGTGTGAAGGGCTGGAGGTTCTGATTCCGTGGACGGTGACGGACATGACCGTGCTTGTCTCCAAGGTTGCGGATGGTTCGATGACACCCGCGGAATCGTACAAGTTTCGAGAGGATCGGATCGCTGAAATTGAGCGGCAGTCGTACGAGAACACCGGGCACAAGAGCGAAGTGGTAGCGATGTATCATGGCGGGCAATATCTGCTCTACCGATACAAGCGGTTTACGGATGTGCGTCTGGTGATGGCGCCAGAGACCGGGATCGCGTTTTTTGGTGGAGATGCAGACAATTTTGAATACCCGCGCTACAACCTGGATATGTGCTTCTTCCGGATCTATGAAGACGGCAAGCCCTACAAACCTGAGCATCACCTGGAGTGGAGTGAGGCTGGCGCGAAAGATGGGGAGCTGACGTTCGTCGCTGGGTTCCCCTATCGCACGCAGCGGTTGTTCACCGAGGAGCATCTGAAGCTCCTCCGCGACACCACATTCCCGATCATATTGAAGAGATTGCATCGCCGTGAGGCGGAACTGGCGGCATTTGCGGCCCGATCCGAGAAGCATGCACAATGGGCTGAGACGGATATCCACCATGTGCAGAACAGTCGCAAGGCTTTCACGGGGATTCTGGAAGGTCTGAAAGATCCTGCGTTGTTGAAGAAGAAACGCGCCGAACATGATAAAATCCGCGCGGCAGTCGAGGGGAACCCAGAATGGAAAAAAACGTTTGGGAATGCGTGGGATGTGATGGGCAGTGCAAGCAGGGAGTATGCAGGTTTTGCTGAGCGTCACATGGCCCTGGAGGGGCGGCGACGGGTGATGAAGTCGGACCTGCTTGGGGTTGCGATGCATCTGGTCCGGCTGGCGGCGGAAGAGACCAAGGAGAACGGCGAGCGGCTGGAACCCTACCGGCTTGGAAATCGTAAAACGCTCGAACTGGCGTTGTACTCGCCATCGTCGATTATCGACGATCTGGAAATCGACAGACTGACAAGCGGGCTGAGCTATCTGCTGGAGACCTTCGGGGAAGATGATTCGCTCGTAAAAAGCATCCTGGCGGGCAGATCCCCCGCAGCGCTGGCGCAAGAAGTCGTCAAGGGTACAAAGCTGCATAGCGTTGACGCCCGGAAGCGGCTGGTGGCGGGCGGTCTGAAGGCGATCGAGAGATCCAGTGATCCGATGATTCTCCTCGCAAAGGCAATCGACCCGATAGGACGCGCACTCGATAAACGATACAAAGATGTCTTCGAAGCCGCCGAGCGTGATGCGTACAACAAAATTGCACTCGCACGCGTAAAGGCGTTTGGGGATATATTCTATCCGGATGCAACTTACACGATTCGTCTCGCGTTTGGACCGATCAAGGGATACCGCGTCGGCGAGAAGGAGATTCCGCCCTTCACAACCATGGGCGGAGCCTTCGACCATATGGCTGCCCATGGAGCAAAGGATCCGTGGGTATTGCCAAAGCGATGGATGGATCGCAAGAGCAAGATCAACGCTTCGACGCCGTTGAACTTCGTTTGCACAGCCGACATCATCGGCGGCAATTCCGGAAGTCCGGTGATCAACAAGGCAGCTGAAGTGGTCGGTCTGGTGTTCGATGGAAATATTCAGTCGCTGATCTGGGACATCGCGTACAATGATCGTAAGGCACGAGCTGTCGCGGTAGATAGTCGCGCGATCATCGAGGCTTTGAAGAACGTTTACGACGCAGACAAGCTGGTCGATGAGCTTCTAAGCAAGGAATAACAAGCTTCCTGGCATGGGCAGAAAAAAACAAGTCAGCGAAGTGTTGCATCGGTAGCAAAGCGCTCAGACATGTCAGATACGAATGCGGTGAAATGGCTACGGCGACAGGGCGCTGCTGTTCAGGTGCTGACGTATGCCTTCACCGAAATCGGTGCGGACAAAGCGGCTGATGCCGTCGGCAAGCCGCTCGAAATGGTGTGCAAGACCCTCGTCGTGGAAGCGTCAGGGAAGCGGTTTTGGGTGGCGATTGTCCCGGGAGATCAGCGGTTCAACGCAAAGATGACAGCACAGGCGATTGGTGAAAAGTCTGCGAACCTCGCGGAAACTGCCGACGCAGAGAGGGTGACGGGGTATCGCGTCGGCGGGATCAGCCCGTTTGCGATGCGCCGGGAACTACCGGTTGTTATCGAGGAAACACTTCTGGTCCTGGACCGAATCGTGGTCAACGGTGGTCGGCGTGGCGTGTTGATCGAGTTGGGCACAGACGACGTCGTGAGACTGCTGAATGCAAAGACCGCACCGATCTGTCGTTAATACCCAGCAGCAACCTGTCGTTAATATTCAGCGGCAACACTGCAGCCCGAAGTCACTGCTACCCCCGGAATACCGAACACCCCCAAACGCACCGGCAGTTCAAACACATGGCAGTTCAAACATGCTGGCAGTCCTGTGCTTACCCATGAGTCCTGCACATGCCATAGAGTCCTGAGCTTCCCAGCAGGACCACGCGCCTCAACCCATCCGGCGGCGAGCCCACGCCACGACTGGCAGACCGATCATACCCAGCAAGGCAGCCGCTGGTGCGGGAATGACGCTCACGAACATCTGGGATTCCGACAGGACGCCGGTATTGTCGGACACAACCAGCAGAAACTCGTACTCGCCCTCGGCAAATGGATCGATGGGTTGAACTGCGGGGTCGGAAAAACTCTGCCAGAATCCGAACCCAAGATTCTGAGAATCCTGAATCAACGTGGTTGCACCCGGAAGCCCGACAGACGTCAGGTCGAGTTCAAACAACTCAGGATTCCCAACAGCCGGGTCGAAGTCAATGAACAGGCTGACGTTCACGTCGTTGATCGTACGCGCGGAGAGTCCGTCGAGGTCAAGATTAACATGGAAGTCGAAATTCCACGTCGACAGCCCCGGTGCGGATTCACCGGTCTCAGCAAAGTACCGATTCTGGACGTTATTCATACCCGCCGACGTACCCGTAAACCGACGCTCAGCACGAAGAGCGGTCTGCACACCAGCCGACGAATTGGTATCCACGGCGAAGTTGACATTATACTGACCGCTTCCAACGTTCCAGTCGGGCGAGACAGCCGAGTCGAACGTGGTGTCCGCAAACGCCGGTGTCACAAACGCGGGTGTCATACACAGGGTGAACGCGACAACCGCGAAGATTGTTACTGCCGAGTGAAAAATACGATTCGATGTCATATCACAGCTCCTTCCAGATCAGGCGGAGGGTCAGAATCACATGGTGGGCGTATCATCTCGGAATACTTCAAAATCCTCTTAATACCCCTTAAAAAATCGCAGATATCGAGGACGCCAACCGGACCGAGGCTCCACCCTATCAACTGGATACCGCAATTGCAAGGAGACTCTCAGGAGCACGAGGCTAAAAAAATGCACCCCGACCCTGATCCCATCCAACGCGACACTGCGAACAACGCACGATCCCGGCGACACGCGGAAACGCGTAAGACACCATCATCACCGGCCATGCCCGCGCAACATCCAGACTTGCGTGTAGAATGCGTGAATGGGCGGGACATATCCAATCATACTGGCACATGGGATCTGTCGCTTTGACCAGCTTTCAAACAAGGTACTCCGTCTGGACAATGCAATGGACGACTCATGGCACTACTTCCGCCGGATCCGCAGCGCGCTGTTGGCCGCTGGATTTGAGACGTTTCACAGCAATGTGGGGTGGGGCGATCCGGTCGAAGCACGCGCGGGTCGGCTGAGGCGGGAAATTCTCAGGTTGACACGCGATTTCCAGTTGCACGATAAGGTGCATATTATCGGACATAGCATGGGAGGTCTGGATGCCCGGCGGATGATTTTCCGCCATCGCATGGAGGACCGAGTGGCCAGCCTCACGACCATTGGAACACCGCATCTTGGGACGGTCATCGCGGACCTAGGCATCGGTCGCCTGGAGGCCGTGATTCCGATGATCGGCGCATTGGGGCTTGATATTTCCGGACTCGCCGATTTGACCACGCAGCGATGTCGGGCATTCAACGAGGAGGCAGACGCATTCGAGCGGAGCAATGGGGTGAAATATCAGACCTATGCGGGATGTCAGGAACGCTCACGCGTGTATTCCATGCTGAAATTAACGTATGACTTCATTTTATCGCGGGAGGGTCCGAATGATGGGTTGGTGTCCGTGGATTCCGCCCGGTGGCGGGAGGATGTCCATGTGCGCGATCTGGACGCCGATCATTTGAACCAGATCGGCTGGTGCGACACGAATGAACCGGAATATCGGACGGACCGGGAGGGATTCGAGCGACGCATGCGCGAGGTCTATCTGGAGATCGCGCGTGGGCTTTGATGTGCTGTTGTGGATGGGCGCAGCCTACCTGGCCTGGCTGACATTGCTCTACTGCCTGCAGGATGTGATGGTTTTTGCGAC
The DNA here is from genome assembly GCA_024275565.1 of Planctomycetota bacterium. GTDB lineage: Bacteria > Planctomycetota > Phycisphaerae > UBA1845 > UBA1845 > JAJRYY01. The sequence goes on along the minus strand of JAJRYY010000191.1, from coordinate 5,484 downwards.
TGCACTATCACCGAGACCGTCGAATCGGGGTCGGCCAGCGGAATATGAAGTGGTCATACTGGATGTCGGGGATGAGGGGGTGGTGGAGGCGTGGTTTACGTCGGCTGAGGGGGCGGACGCGAACTCGCCATCGCCGGCCGTCATCTATTTCCATGGAAATGCGGGACTGATCGATTTTCAGGTGGACATTGGGCGGGCCTATCGTGAAATGGGCTGGTCGGTGCTGCTATGTGAATATCGAGGGCATGGGCGATCGGGTGGTGTCGCATCGGAGGAGACGCTGGTTGAGGATGCTGTTCGGTTTTACGATGTGCTGGTCGCCCGGGATGATGTGGATGGCGACCGTATCCTGATTCATGGTCATTCGCTGGGTGGAGCGGTGGCTGCTCAACTGTCACGACAGCGCAGGAGTGTGGGGCTGATCGTGCAAGCTACGTTCCGAAGTGTCAGTGTCCTGGCACGCAGGTTTCTTGCTCCAGGATTCCTCTCGAAAACGCGTCTCGACACGGAGTCTGCGATCGCAGCCTACAAAGGAAGCATCCTGCTGATGCACGGTCGCCATGACTGGGTGATACCGGTATCGCACGGGCGGCGACTCGCGGAGATGGGTCGTGACGTGACGTATGTCGAGATGGGTTGCGGGCACAACAATCTTCGGAAGCACGACCTCGTACATTATTGGCAGACGATCGAAGAATTCCTGGAACGGGTTGGGGGCGTCGAAGATTAGATGGTCCGGTTCACAGCATCGGCCACGCGGGCGGCGTCTTTCATGAGTGTGGCGAAGACTTCCGGCGTGATGGACTGGGCACCGTCGGTGAGGGCGTGCTCGGGGTCCTGGTGAACCTCGATGATGAGTCCGTCTGCACCCCCCGCGATGGACGCGAGCGACATCGATGGAACCATGTACGCATGCCCCGTCCCCTGCGAGGGGTCGATGATGATCGGAAGATGCGATTCACGCTTGACGGCGGGGATAATCGCAAGTGGAAGCGTGTTCCTGACATATTCTTCAGGCGTACGAATGCCGCGCTCGCAGAGAATGACATTGTCGTTGCCTTCGTTGATAATGTACTCAGCCGCAAGAAGAAATTCCTGCAGCGTAGCACTCCATCCGCGTTTGAGAACGATTGGTTTGTTGGTCTTGCCAGCAGCCATCAGCAGATTGAAATTGTGCATATTCCGCGTGCCGATCTGAAGGGCGTCTGCATATTCAGCCACAAGATCGACCTGCTCAATGCTCATCACCTCAGTGATGACAGACAGTCCGGTTTCTTCGCGGGCTTTGGCAAGGTGTTTCAGTCCGGTCTCGCCAAGCCCCTTGAAGCTGTAGGGATTGGTGCGCGGTTTGAAAGCACCACCGCGTAGCCCCGTCGCACCAGCCGCTTTCACGGCGTGGGCGATGTCGATCAAATGCTTCTCGTCCTCCACGCTGCATGGACCGGCGATCACCGATATTTTTTCGCCGCCGAACTGTGCGCCGATGGGACCGTGGTCTCCGTCGGGTCCGAGCGTGACGATGGTCGGTTCCTGCTTGACCTCTTTGCTCGCAACTTTATAGGGAGCAAGAATCGGGACGATGCGGTCCACGAAGGGTGCATTTTCGATGGCACCCTTATCGACATTTCGCTTGTCACCAATACCTGCGATCACGGTGCGATCTGTACCGACGATGACGTGTTCCTTAAGTCCCATCTGTTTGAGCAATTCGACGACATGCTGGACATGCTCGTTGCTGCATTTCGGGTTCATTACGACGATCATGGTGTCTAACTTTCAATGCGTTATGTCGGTGCGGGTGTCGCGATGCACACACGCCTGGTCATCCTCCATCCATGGGCGCGGGACAGAATGGTATCGGCATGGACACGCCTGTCCAGCGCAAAGGAAAAAAGGGGACATTGTACTTTTTTCTTGCGGCGAATTGAACATGGAGGTAGGCTGATGGTATGCCACGGACAGCACGGGCTTCGGTCGGAGGAATTTGCTATCACGTCATTAACCGTGGGAACGCGCGTTCGGAGGTCTTCCACAAGCAGGGAGACTACCAGGCCTTCGTCAACCTGATCGAGGCAGCCTGCAAGCGGATGAGCATGCGGGTTCCAGCCTACTGTCTGATGCCAAACCATTTCCACTTATTACTGTGGCCATATGGCGATGGCGACCTCAGTCGGTGGATGCAGTGGTTGATGACATCGCATGTTCGACGTTATCACGCTCATTACCACACCAGTGGACATGTCTGGGGTGGACGATTCAAAGCTTTCCCCATCCAGCGGAATGATCACTATCTCACGGTGCTTCGCTATGTAGAACGCAACCCTGTGCGTGCAAAGCTCGTCGAGCGTGCGCAGGATTGGCCTTGGTCGAGCTTGCGGTGGTGGTCGCAGAAGGATCGGCCGGAGTTTCTTCATCGCGGGCCGATGAACCGTGGGGAGCGGTGGGTGACGCAGGTCAACACGCCCATGACGGCTTCGGAGATGGAGGGTATCCGTCGGTGCGTCAACCGGGGCACTCCGTGGGGTAATCCGAAGTGGATGCACAGGGCGGCTGATCGTCTCGGTCTGGAATCCACCCTTCGCCCCAGAGGCCGACCCAGGAAACCTCCATTAAAGTAGAATGTCCCCTTTTTCCCATCAGCTCCTTTTCTACCCATGGCATGTGGTTGTTTTTTCCTGATTTACTTGGTTATTCTTCCAGTGGCATTAATAGCGAATATTGTGCGGATCAGGATGCAAAAATAAAGGGGACATTCTACTTTTTTTCTCATAAAGTAGAATGTCCCCTTTTTTCCCACCCTTTTTTCCCACGGGGGGTGGCGATGACTGTGTTGTTCAGTGTGGACAGAAGTGGATCTTCTTGGACCCATCGCGGTAGCGGAGCTTAAGGCAGCGGGCCTGGAACTCGTAGAAACGTGAGGCAGAGTGCGTCTCACCGTAGCTGTTCCGCGATGCAACAATAAAGGGGACATTCTACTTTTTCTCTCATAAAGTAGAATGTCCCCTTTTTTGCCTTTGTTGGATACCAGATCAGGAGCGCGGCTCGATACGCTCCTTGTTTTGCATGTAGGGGCGGAGGGCTCTGGGGATGTTGATCGTTCCGTCCTTGTTCTGATGAAGCTCCAGCAGCGGGATCAGGATCCGAGGCGTGGCGATCACGGTGTTATTCAACGTGTGACAGAAGTGGATTTTTTTGGACCCATCGCGGTACCGGAGCTTGAGGCGGCGGGCCTGGAACTCGTAGAAACGTGAGGCAGAGTGCGTCTCACCGTAGCTGTTCCGCGAGGGCATCCACGTTTCGATGTCGAATTTCTGGACCTGACCCTGACCAAGATCACCGGTGCAGACATTCACGACGCGGTAGGGCAGCTCCAGCGCCTGCAGGACATCCTCGGCGTTCTGGAGAATCTCGCGATGAAACACCTTGCTCAGCTCGACATCATTCCGACAGATGATGACCTGCTCGACCTTTTCAAAAAGATGAATGCGATACAAACCCGCCGTATCCTTGCCAGCCGCACCAGCCTCACGGCGAAAGCACGCACTGGTCGCACAATATTTGATCGGCAGATCATCCTCGGACAATATCTCGTCACTGTGGTACGCCGTCAGCGGAACCTCAGCCGTCCCCACAAGCGCTTTCTCGTCGCGTTCGCACAGGTATGCCTGATCGCGACCCCCCGGAAAATAACCAGTTCCCGTCATGACCTCCTCACGGACGAGCGTCGGCACGGTGAGCGGTACGAAACCGCGCTGAACCATCATGTCCTGGGCAAGACGCAGGATCGACTGGTGTAGCAACGCACCATCGCCCTTCAGGATGTAATTACGCGAGCCAGCAAGCTTGACGCCACGCTCGATGTCAATGATGTCAAGATCGCGCCCCAGCGTGACGTGATCTTTCAGTTCGAAATCTAATTCGGGAATATTCCCTACTACGCGAAGCTCGACATTTTCAGTGTCATCTTCCCCGGTCGGTACATCCGGCGAGGGCGGCTGCGGGATGGTCAGCATCAGGGCGTCAAATTCCTCATTGACGATCCGGTCCTCTTCCTCGAGTGGTTTGATGCGGGCTTTGATCGCGTTGAGGTCGTCCTGAATCTTCTTCGCTTCCGTCGAAAGCTCATCAGCCGTTTTTCCGGATTCGATCGCACGTTTGTACCAGTCGGATTTCGGGTTGCGATACAGGGCGATCTGTTGACCACCTTCGCGACTTTGCGTCCGAAGCGACTCAGCCTCCTGCTGCACCTCACGGCGACGTTTATCGACCTCGATCAGCCGGTCCACGTCGCAGGTCACTTTTTTCAGCCGGGCAGCCTCCTTGATGCGTTCCGGATCCTCACGAATAACCTTGATGTCGAGCATTCAGTTCTTTCCTGTTTACAGTTGTATCCCGCTGGCGAGATCATCATGCCCGCTGGCGAGATCATCACGCCCGCTGGCGGGTTCTTCATCACCGCTGGCGGATTCAATGATTGGGGTAGATCAATCGTCCACGTCGTCGAGGACGCGATGGTCTTGAAGTCGCCACGGATGTCAAGGGGCAACGGAGGTCAGCCGCCAGAATAGTGTTACCCATGTCCCCGGTCTATACACATGCGTGACAGAGCACCACGCGCCGCGTTCCCGTTCGTATTCCCCGACGAAAGTGACACGGGCCCCTGCGCAGATACGCTGGGAATTTTTCACTTGACACACGAAGGCCACTGCGTCAAACTCGCCGCCGAGCTTCGCTGGAACTTGAGTTACAGCCGCGTGGAAGCGTGTCGAAATTCACTTGTCCACTTTGGAGGTACATGTCATGAGAGTCAGTTTTACCCCCCCCCATTAGCATTTTTTCTCAAATCGGTGTTTGTTCTACCGGGTTTGTTCCTGTTTGCTACCGGATGTAACCCATGCGCCAACCCTGGTCCCACGACGAACTGTTCGACCGCCTGCGGCAATCTCGGGTCGTGTACCGGATGCTGCAGAAGAAAACGCGGTGGGGCGCAATCCCCTGCTGGAGACGCGTGTGACGATGTGTGTTTCCAAGACCATATTCCTCCTGCACCAGAACCGCCGCCAGATGCTCTCCTGACCAAAACTTCCAATTCCTGCGAGGACTACTGTGAACTTCCCTGCGTTACGGATGCTAGCTACAACGCGATAGTTGCGCAACTTCCTTCGTACATGGTATCTGATTTCAGTAATTTTATATGCACCCGTTCAGCTCAAGAGCGTGCGGCTCTTTATAGGGATGTGTTAGCGAATCAGGAACAACTCAACGCAGTTTCATCAACAGAATTTGATGCTCTGATGGCTCTGACCTGCTCCCCAAAAGCTGATCCAGGTACTATGAGAGTCGGTGTATGTTTCTCCGTTGTTTCCTTCGTCTGTTGGGGCAGGCGGAGCGCAGCGGAGCCTGTCCCAACAGGCGTCGCGATCACCCTTCCCACCTCGTTGCTCCATCCTCCGGACCTGGCGGAAAACGCCGCAGGCGTCTCGT
>JAJRYY010000190.1 GCA_024275565.1 Planctomycetota bacterium | reverse complement strand
TAGGTGACCTCACATTGCTCAAGCTCACCCAAACCACTGCACTGCAAACTGGACAGACCACCGCCAGGGTTGTTGGTTCCTTCTGCGATAGCGTACGATATGGTATAGGGTGGTGTTCCACCTTGAGCGGCTGTTTTCAACACAGAACTGGTACCAGGCGGAACTTGAGCAGGCGTGGCAGACGCTTCTGCGATGCTCAGTGGACCAGCCGACGTCACCGTAAGCGCAGCAGTCGTGCTGAGACGGTGCCCGGAAAAATCCTGAACCTCAACCGTGAAAAGAACATTTCCGACATCCTGAGGAGCGATGTAACTGGCGTTGGCGATGGTGACACCTTCACTGGCCACCATCTCCCTGACCTCGAAGGATTCGAAAAAATCGGGCGGAGTGACAGTCCAGCGGACGCAGAATGGTGAACCATTGTTGGCGGGCACGAACCCTTCTGAAACGTCGCAATCAGGTTGATCGCCATCGGCAGGGAATGGACGCCCGCCAATGATACGGGCCTCAAGTGTGACTTCACCACCTGGCTGCGTGGTGGTCCCTTCAAGCGCACTGAGATTGACGGTCAAGGGTCCGGACGGACGGACAACCGTAATATTGAGAAGCTCCTCGACCACGTCACGCTCTATCGATACCGCAACGTCACGGTCCGGGCATGAATCGTCAACGTTCTCCACGACGAAGGTCGCACGGATCCTGATGGGTCTTTGAAGTCCGATCGCCCCGGGATCGCCAACGACCGTGACCACTACCGTACTGACAGTACCAGCATCCAGGCGGTTCAATTCCGCGAGGGGCGGATCGAATTCCAACAGGCCTGCAGGAGCGTCCACAATCCACTCAAACAGAGCGCAGGCAGGGACATTCACTGTCAGTGTCGCAGTAGCCTCCTCGACATCACCACGAATGATGCGGGTCCGGTCCGTGGCAAGAAACGCCAGAAACTCGGAGTCAGCCGGGACATCTGCACCGACCGTACCCGGCTGCGGGCGTTCCGGGGGTACAAATGGGACAGCCTGGTCACAGGCTGATATCAGCAAAAGCTGCACGGAGAACACCGCGAGCATGATGGATCGCATGGATGAGTGCAATGTCATGGAGTACCTGTTCCTGCTTGTCATGTTGAACGGCCCTTTCTCACGATTGATACCGCTAATTCACAATGAACCCCGCCTGGCGGTGATCGCTATATGCTATGAGACGTCCCTGCCACACCATCCCAGCCGCGACATCTCTGTCGAAAGCTGCTTCCATGCCAACCAATACCTATAACCAGTTACCATTACCTGCTTGCCGATACCTGTTACCTGCCGACACCGTCCAATACCTGCTTACCTGCTACCTATACGCAGGAACTCCCAACTATCTGCCTCTGTTTCCCCGGCTTCCCGGCAGGCGGATCAACTGCTCTGCGAACGGGTTGAACCGGATCGGCCCAGCTCCAGACGTCCCGGGATTTCCGATAATGCGCGTCCGCCTGAACCTTTGTCCGACAATCACCGACGATGGAACACCCGATTCGATCAGGCTTTGAGCAGGACTGGCTGCCGCACCCGTAACAGTCGAAATGACAACATTCGGCGACGGCGCGATCACAATACTCCTTGGCTGATCGAACGCCTGCTGCTGCACCGCCAGCTCCGACGAGAAGGAATCGACAGCAGCCCGGGAAGATCCTCGCACGGGCGTAAAATCGCCACGCTCTGCACTGATAACCCATTGCTCCGTCTGATCGATTCCGAATGCTTCCCAGTCCCCATAGAGGGTATCCGCCATGGCGAGCAGCATTTCGGCATTCGATACCTTCGCAAGTGTCTCGGTCGATACCTCTTCGCCTGCTCCTGCTTCGATTGCGTCCGGTTGATCCAACGCACCCTCATCATTCCACGTCAATTTCCCGGGCACGTCACCGGCGAAAACCATCGCAGCCCCACTCAGAACGCAGAACACCGCCTCCTGAGGTTTTCGGGTGACGGCCAATGATGCGTTCTTTGACACAGTATAGCCGGAATTTCGGCGCGTTTTGCAGAAAATTAATAACCAGCGGTTTTCGGACGCAGGCCTTAATACCTGGACCGTTCCCGAGACCACCTGAATCGAGAAAGGAATGTCCATTTCAGGGTCAGAAACAGGATCCAGTCGCACTTCAGAGTTCCCGCCCAGCTGAATCACCAGATCATATTCGGACGCGAAAATAGTGGCAGACGAGCGGCGTGGCGTCAGCACGGTCCCACCCATCGGAACGCCATTCAGATCAATGGAAAAGGCGTCAAACCCAGCCGGAAATACAACACCCTCAGCATTGGTCGGTGGATTACCGGTCGAGGCGATAACATGCGCAACGGGCGATTGAACATGCGCAACGGGCGATTGGGCAAACACACCCGCACAATGAACCAATGCAACCGCGACCGCAATACAATGCGTCAACCTATGATGCACCAATGGGTTCTGTCGTCGGATGAAAATCAATACCTGTTGCATGATGAAGACCTGATTGAAAGCACCTGATTGCATAATCCTGATTGCAAGCGACTAATTGAAAGAAAACGCCACGGAAATACCATACATAGCCCGGTCATATTCGAATATCGCCTGCCCGAATCGATCGACGACATTGCTGTTGTCAAGGGTCCACGATGCATGTGCTCGAAGCGTCATCAGTGTATGGTCGAAGTCGAGCGTGGACCGGTTGACCGGGGCACCCTCCTTGAGAACAAACGTCCTCGACAGTGCGAGAATATAGCGTTGCGTAAAATCTCGCCTCCGGCGTCGATTGAAGTCGACGAGGCTGCCCCCGTGAGAATAATCGTCCCATGTATAGTTGAATTGCGAGTTCAGCGCAATCCCATAAGGAAGCGGGACATTGGCTCCAAAGGTCAATGCCATACTTTTAAGATCAAATTCCTCACCATCTGTAGCGTCCCAGCTATATTCAACCCCAATGAATGGCGTCAAATAGCGACTCGGATAATCGAAATCGTCCTGCGCGAGCGCATCGTCCATGGAATGTCCCCAGGCAGGTATCCCAAGATCCTCATAAACAGGGGTCATATCCTTCCATCGGTGACTGTGAGAGAGACCAACGGCGACATAAACGCCATCGCGGTTGAATCGTTTGTCGAACAGTTTCTCATAGTAGCTCCGAATATCGTAGCGAACGTAGAAATCGACATCCTTACGACGATCATCAAAGTAGAACCGAACCCGAGGCGTGAGCGAAGCACTTTCGAGGAACCGCTCCCTGCCCAGAAGCGTAAGCGCAAAGTCGTACTGAAGCTGGAAATATACCGGACCGGTCTCAACCGTATAAGGCGCGACTTCATACTGGACAGCCATACTCCCGCCATACGTCTGCTCGTCAAATTCTCCGATACTGTCGTTCCACAGTTGCGATATACGTGCTCGAAATCCAAGCGTCCATTTGCTTAATTCAGGATCAATGGCACCCAGATTGAGCGTATAGTCAACAAAGGCATTCAACGTGAAACCGAAATCACTCTCGTCCGTCACGCCACGCGGAAGATCCGTGCGCTCGCCAAGCAAAACAACGTTGGTATCGTAGCGCGCACCAAATTCCAGCGTCAGCTTGAGGTCGTTGATCTGTGCAGACGCACCCACCTCCGCAGTACGAAGCTTCTCCGTGATAAATTTCCTCTGCCGAAAGACAATATCAGGAATCGCGCGATTGCTTCTCGACGGCTGATCGTCATCGGAAATATCATAATCGTGCGCAGCGGCGATACGAAGCTGATTTTCAGCCTCATCCAGCAATAACTGCCGTTTGACAGGGATGGATTCCCGACTCGCCTTCACAGGAAGAATCAGACCAAGATACAACGCTCCATAACTCTTCCAGTTCTCAGTCGCGTCCGGATCCTCCTCGAATGACCGCATGATCTCCTCAGCCTGATCCAAACGCTCCTCATCGATGGCGAGTTCCTCGTCGTCCGCACGCTTCGGAACAGCCTGCCGAAACCGGATCACACCAAGAAAGAAACGCGTCCGAACCGCATCCTCCCCGACAAGCTCCGAAGTTCCGAGCATCTTAAGCGTTCGCGCAACATCCTCAAGAATATCGACACTCTGCTGCCGAAGCGATTCGACCGACGCAGACTGATCCGCAAGCGCAACCTCACCCATTTGAATACCGACAGCCTCCTCCTCATTCAAACGGGCGATCTTCGATTGTGAAATAACATCGAGAAGGTGAAGAACAGCCGGGGGATCGTCCAACAGTTGTATCGCACGCTTCGTATCCGACGCCATAGACTCGTAGCGACTCCGAACCAGCTCGGTCGCCTCAGCAGCCTGCACAGCAAATGCCTCAACCCGCTCCCGTAACGTCTCAATACCATCCTCAGCATGTGCATCAATGAACTCAATATCTCGATTCAGACGGCGAAGACCTTCTTCGAGGATCAACGTCTCAACAGCACTCTCTTCGCGGGCCTTCTCAAGACCAGCCGTCAGAACCTCCCGACGAAGAACAAGCTCATCGTACAACTCGGGCGATTCTCGAATATCGAGGAGTTTTTGCGCCTGATCGCGAAGCCCCTCAGCGCCCAGACGCTGCTCAACAGCAAGGTAAAGACCAATGCGACCATGACTCAGCGCACGCAAAAGATAAGCCGTAGCATTCTCTGAGTCTTTCTCAAGGACCACACCGAAACTCTGAATCGCAGATTCAAGGCTCGTCGGATCCGTCAGACCAAGGCGAAACTGATAGATCCCCCGGCTCAGCTCAACCGCAACATCAGGGGTGGCAGTTCTGGCAGAAGACAACCCACCATGCGACTGCCCATCCTCAAGCTGCCCATGCGCAGCCGAAACCAGCAAGATCGTCGAAATCAGCAACGTACACCCCAGAACAGCACCATGACCGATTCGCATCATCCCAATCCACATTTAACCCTGAACAGCATCAATTAACCCTGAGCAGCGTCAATCGTAGCCGCTTCAAAAATACTGAAAAAGGTCGACACGGTCGTGCGGATCAGCGTGGAGCTTGCGAAATCCTGAAGCTGGAGCGTGGTAATACCGCACGGACCAGCGAACAACAGACCAAAAGCAAGGAACGCAACAAGTTTACGACGGGGCAACGAATTCATAATGACTGCATCCAGACGTGTGTAGAAACCGGACCGAACACCTGAAAATCCGGCGTTATTACTCCAACCAGCCGACGTTATTCTCAACCAGCCGGCGTTATGCTTAACCAGTGAGTCTTAAACGATTGCCATACGCATATCACAAGGAACGGACAAGATTCTCAAGAAAGAAAACGGACAAATCTGACGCCAGAGACAGCGACGAACGCAAAATAATGTCCGGGTCAACGGCACAACCACCCATTTGAAAAAGCGTGGATGCGCTAAGCAGCTTCATGGCATTCCATAGGCGAGGATGAATTCGCATAGTCATCTCCGAGTTGTTCCGGCGGCCACCCGTCACGACGATTACGACACGATATGGGGCACCCCAGCGACACCCACACCAACCATTGAACGCATCGCAGACCCCGCTGTCAAGAGCAGAGCACTATAGGGTCCGCTGTGAGTTTGGGAATTTTTCTCCGACGTCCTCCATGCAGTGTGGCCCACCTCTTCAGAGGTGGGGAACCCGAAGATAAACGCTCATCCCAGCAAAAACCGCTATCCACACAGCTCGATCCATGCCCCCTTACTCCATCACCAGGTGCCGGGTGCCGGGTGCCACTGGCGGCTTGTCCGCCAGTGTGTTTACCACGGCAACAGCGGACAAACCGCCACTCACACCCATCCTTCGAGGCGTCATGAAGCACTATGGGGTAAAGGGAACACTATGGGTTGAACCGTCCGGAATCCATCAGCGCCCGGACAGACCAGTCGATATCGCCGCTGGAAGACACCGAACGCGTGCCCAAGGTCGCGAGCGTATCTACAATACGGTAACCAGTGCGATATTGCGCCTCAAACGCGGAAAGATCCGCCAGCCTGGACCAGCTGAACTTCGTACCACCGGTATTGGCGGACTTGTCCGCAGCTTCTATCTGAACGGTCCTCTCCTGCAGAGGCAATCTGGAAAGGTCGATCAGGTGCGTCAGTGCGTCCGGGGCGAGGTAGAGGACCATCTGATTGCTGAAATCAAACCCCTCAGCCTTAGCAGCCTTCGGCAGGGCATTCAGTATAGACCCGATCAGAGCTGAACCAGAAGAACCGCTCACCCCCGGTTTTAACGCATCGTTTGATGTCAGATGAAGGACGATCGGACCCTCAATCACCTTGATATCACCTCTAGAGAAAGCCAGCGGCGGTTTCAGGCTCCACGTAATCGCATAGGTATTGTGAAACCCATTGAAATATTCCACAACGATCGTCGGCGGAGTGGTCGATTGATTGGAACCCATGATCGTCTTATTGAGAGCGGCAAAATTCGCCGGCATCGCCTCCACACCTTTGACCGCCCACACCTGCTTCAGCAGCTCAAAAGCAGCCGCAGTGTCCTGGCTCAGGTCTTTCGACGTTGCTCCCGCAAGGATCGGAACGAACTGCTCAGCCTCAAGGCGCCGGCGATCCTCCATCTCGGAAATCAGCGTCTCGAGCGATCGAAGCTTCGGCACGACAGAATCAACCCAGCCTGAGAACCCGGCGACATTCCCCCAGCGAGATTCCGGGCTGGTATCGTCAGCCGCTCGAATCTGAAGCCTCAGCGGACTGCTTTCAGGCAGGGTCGCCAACGCGTCGGAAAGCACATTCGCATCAAGGTAAGGAGGGATCGTGTCCTGCTTTACAACCAGCGACGTCGTAATCGAGATGCCAATCGCAGGCCCGCCCGCAATATCCAGAGATGGGGAAGATACCCTACTCAGCAGACCGGCAATTTGCCACTCTTGTGCGGCTGCATCAATCACGTCAGCCACCACGGCTGACACGCCGCGCAGGTCAGCCAGTTCGTCGGGGCGTAGATGTTGCAGCAGATCAGGATCGGCGGACCGCGCCCGATAATCCTCATAGATCGCCCACCACGCCGGCTTCTCCACCGCCGCTTCCAGCGCAGCCGGATCAATCTCCGCTGCTGCTCCACCCCCCGATAATGTGATGCGTGATCGATCCACGCTGAATGGGATTCGGTCGCTGGCTGCGAGATTGGCCGGGTCGGAAGGATCACCTGCCCAGGGAGCAGCCGTGACGAAGCTGAGCGTATTGCCAACAGGGACTGAGCTTTCCACGATGGGGTTCGATCCGATCGCATCGCGCAGCCAGTGTCCCGGGCGCAGTTTTTGCGGATCGTTGAGCGATTTCAGGATGGCGATGTCGCCGTTGTGTCGAACCGTCGCCTCTGACCACGGGGTTTGCGGGTCGAACTGGGCTGTGGATGGGTTCCAGTCCGCCGTATAGGTCCGCTGTACGATGCCCGGGATATCGCCGATTTTGAGCTGAATTTGCTGTTTCGGTGACCCATCGTCGATCGGAGGCGTCAGGGCAGCGTCAGGTGGGAGGGGGGTTGCTGCTGCGATGAATTGCGCGATGCCCGCGGTTTGCGATTCACGAAGCTGCTCAGTGATGAGCTGCTGGAGGAATTGCCCGCGAGAGGCGTCCAGTGGGACCACAACCCCAGCCGATGTCGCGATTGCAGTCACACCTGGTATTGTCCTGGCCTGGGCATTGGGGAGGTTGATCGACAAGGATTCAAGTGTCACTTCCCATTGCGAGCGATCTGTCGATGGGGTCCAGTCCAGCGTATCGGGGATGTTTATCCTGTACGCTAGTTCGTTGATAAACGTCGCTAGATTTTCCGGAATGTGTTCCGCGATCCGCGCTCGCATTTCGCGTGTCACGCTGTCGTTTGAGGCCGCCAGGGTCTGGTCGATTTCGCGCACCACGCCCGCGATCCGCTGTTTGTCCTGGTCCGATAACTGCCATGTGGTTTTGTCTGCACTCGGCGTGAGGGTCGCGGGCGTGGAGGCTGCCAACGCTCCGGGGATGGTGAAGGCAAGCTGCGGCGGCCGCGCGACGCCGATGGTCTGATCCGGGACCAGGGTGCTCGCGAGCGGTGTCAGAAATGGGGAGTCCGCGAGCAACATCCGAAGCTCGCTGACGGCTGAGGTGAGATCATCCGAGGGGACGATCGGTTGCTGACTCAGGAGAAGGGCTGCTCGCTCCTCGCGCGCGATGCGCTCGGCCTCTCTTTTCTGCCAGTACGAAAATCCTCCGAACCCCAGTGCTCCGAGGATCAGCATGGTGACCACTGCGGGCAGGGCGATGGCGCGCATGCGTTCCGAGGTCGTTGGACGCCCGAGGATTTTATCGAGCGACTCGCGCCATTCACCGGCGAGTTGATATTTACATTCCGTGGGACGCCACTCACCCTCGATGGTGACCGCGTTGCGATGTTTCACTCGGAGTTGAAAACTGACTTTATCGGTCGGCTGGGTGATTTCCTTCGGCGACACGGTCAGGACTGCTCTGGAGGATGCGGATTTGATGCGTGTCTTCAGCTCGGCTGATATCGCTTCCTGTGCTGAGGCCTGCTCACGCGCGATGGCCTCGCGGAACGCCGCTTCGAGGGATGAGAGGTCATCGCTCTGTAGGGAGAATTCCCCACCCGGCGACCAGGTGAGCGGAAATCGACCTGCCGCGACAGGCGATGGGGCGTTTTCGGGTTGAAGCTCCAGCACCGCAGATGCTGTCAGCGGCGCGAAGAAGCCGTCAATATCGGGCAGATCATCCGCATCCAGCGATACGCTCAGGATGGACTCATACTGTCTGGCGAACTCGATGGATTTGAGAACGTCCGGGAGTATGGTCTTCCCGAGCGTGTGCGATGCCCAGCGATCCGCGTGGTCCAGAAGCGGTCCTTCATTGGCTGCCTTCCAGTCCAGGGTTCCCGCATCCCAATGAAGCCGAAGCTCGATCTCCGGTGATTTGCCCGCAGATTTCTCGATATTGGGCAGTTTCAGATGGGCTGTGACTGATTCGCCCTGATCCGCATCGACCATGCGACACGAGGTTTTCGGCAGCAGGAACGTGTCGAAACGCTGCGACCATTGGTTGACGCGCTCCCTGCGACGTTTGCTGACGAAGGTCGCAAGCCCGTCCGCGATCGCACGCCGCAACGATCCATCGTCATCGCAGATACGCGGTGGATCGGTCCCGATGCGAAATTCAAAATCCAGGGCGAACGGACGCAAATCATCATCGCCAGCGCGGACCACGATCCCGATCACCCCATGCCCATCCGCCGAAGGATTCTCCGATGTGAATTCAGCCGCATCGATCGACGCGTCCACAATCGCAGGTTCCATCGCGCCGCGCAGGTCAGCCTTGACGACTTCTCTGATTAGCTCCCGTCCCATGGCCTGCACCGCACTCGTGCGGTCGCCACGCTGTTTCAGCATGAATTCCGGCAGCGCAGCCTCGCAGGCGGATTCCAGCGAGTGCGCTTCTTCAAGCACATCTTCGGGCCAATAGTCAATCCGGGGGCGATCGTCGAGCAGCGCGCGGACGCGGTCCCACACGCCAGCCTCCACCTCAGACTGTACCTCGGCCAGCCAAGACCGCGCCCTCCGATGATGCTCCTCGGTCACGCGTTGCGTCAGTTCGACGACCTCGCGTTTTTCCTCGATTTTCTCCCGGAGTGGTGCTTCCCGCTCCACGACGTCTTCAGGCCAATATTCCAGACCAGGTCGCTGTGCAAAGATTTCAGCAGCAGCCGCCCAGTCCTCGACCGATTCTGCGCTGTTGACCGCAAGCTCCAGATCGTCGCACCACGACCGCGCCTGAGCGTGCTCTTCGGCTGTCCGCAATTCTGTACGAGCTGTAATTCCGAGCGCGTCCGCTTCATCCCGCAACCCCGCCGGCCAATAGACGATGGTTGGCTCGCCCGCATGCACTGCGACTGCTTCGTCCCAGCTTTCCTTATCGACTGCGTCCTGAATGCGTCGCGCCCACTTCGCTGCTTCTTCGTGATCGGCAGCCATCTCAGCCGCGCGCCGCTCGTCCAGCACATGCGCATCCAATCGCTCGCGTATCGCAGCGCTCCGCGTCAAAACCTCCTCGGGGCGATGCTTAATATCGGGTGCGGCGTCAAGCTTCCGTTCCAGCGATTCCCAGTCCTCAGCCTCCAACGCCACTTCCAGCTCGTTCAGCCAAGCCTCTGCTTTCACACGGTCGGATGCTATGGCTGCGTTCAAGGCGTCAACGGCTGCGTCACTCTCGATAAGCCGTTCCCGGAGATCCGCATCAAATCGAGATCGGGCAGTGCGTAATGCCAGCACCATCGAGTCGTCATCGGGGATAGCGTCCAGGGCGAGAATCAGCTCGTTGCATAGTGTCTGCGTCGCACGCACGTCATCGCCCGTATGATAGCGAAGTCGGGATTGCAGCTTGTCGAGGTCCAGCCGAATCTGGAGATTGTGGTCCAGTCGCCTGCGTAGTTCGCTTGCACGGTCGGACAGGCTTGCACGGTCGGACAGGCTTGCATGGTCGGACAGGTCTGCATGGTCGGACAGGCTTGCATGGTCGGACAGGTCTGCGGAGTGACCTGTCTCACGCGAAAGGGCGTCGAGCGGTTCCCTGGCCATCTCCCAGTCGAGACCGTTCAAGCGAGATTCTGCCTGCTGCAGGAGAAAGTGTGTGTGGGATTTTTTGACGAGTTCCGTCGCCTGTGATGCGACTTCCGGGCTGGCTGCATTGCTGTTGGCGATGCTGTCTGCCTCGCGGTAAATTCGTTCCCACAGGGTGTCAGCCTCTCCCGCATCCGTGAGCAGCTTGTGCAATGCTGCCACACGACGCTTCAGAACATCTGCGATCGCCACCGGTTTGACATCAACTTCCAGCAGCAACGCCGCGACGCTTTCTGCGGTCGGACGACTCAGCGGATCGCGGGCGAGCATCTGGGATAGCAATTCGTGAATTCGTTGCAGAGATGCCTTCCCGGACGTCCCAAATCCGCAACGCTCCAGGATGCGCACCGGCATGACGGGCATCCATGCGCAGGATGCTACATATTGATGCGCGTCGGTTTCGTCGTAGAAGAATGGATGGGCGTGGTCTGCCAGGAGGTTGATGAGGATGGCTGCTGCGATGATGTCTGAGGCTGGCTCGAAGGTGTTGAATTTACCCAGGCGATATTTGGCTGGGTCGATGAAGGCGCATATGCGATCGCCGGGATGCGAGCGTGTGGAACCATTTTCGCGCAGGACTTCCCATACGCCTGTGGGATAGACCTCGTCGTCGGTCTCGTCCGTCTGGGTCCACGAACTTGTGGCGAGGTCGAGGTAGGCTTCGACACCGAGATTTCCGCAGATGGCGGGTGCGAATCCGAAGTCGGATATTTTTTCGACGCCATCGGGGTTGATGAGGATGGCGCCGGGTGATAGCGCACCGTGTACGGCTGGTCTTGATCCCTGTGCATCGTGTGCGGTCTTCAGTGCGTCACTGATGGCGGCTGCCAGAGAGAGGACGTCGTTCTGATCGAGTGTTGGTTCTTCGGCGTCGAATAGTCCATATGTTGATAGAGCAATGGATGGTTCATGGTCGACGAAGAAGGTTTGCTCGTTTTCCTGTAGTCCTGAGACATATTGCAGGATGTGGGGCGAACGGGCAGCGAGCTGCTGTTGTGTGGCGATTGCAACTGAGAGCGCGTCTGCCAGTCCTTTGCGTGCTGCTTCTTCGATGCCCTCAGGTTTTCGGATATATCGGCGGTAAATCCCTGCCATGCTGATCCTCGTTGATATCCTTGAATCGCCACGTTGAAAAATGTATCGCCACCTAACAATGGGGTCACATCTTATCAGTCATCCGGATTCTGCTCGATCATCGCGCCTGAATCAACGCCTCGTTGACGATTGGATCGATATGTCAGTTCATCGCCAGCCGTCACCAGCATAAGGTAGTGACAGCAAAGAGTGGTGAGCGTATGGTATTCGGATCGGCTGGCGAGGTTCTCATTGCCAGGTTCGAGGTCATCGTCAGACGCACGCGTCCGAAACACGGCTGTCAGCCGAAATGTAACACGGTTGTCAGCCGGAATGTCAGGTCATCAACGAGACTGCATGATGAATGGAGCAGGTCAGCCATCGGGATCACCAGGAAGCTCACATGGAAGCTTGCATGGAAGCTCGCCCGTAAGCGGAGACGGTGGGGCGGGTGCGATCCAGCGATTGCGCGAAACGCTGACCTCCCTCAGTGACGCCGATCGCTTCGCTGCGCTGTCGACGGTGTTTGCCGAGTTGTCCGAACAATCGCGTGGTGGGGCGAGTGCAGGACAGCTCGAATCGATGACCCGTCGGCTGAAACAGCTTCAGCAGGAAAATGCCTCCCTGAGCGATGAACTTGCGACGACGCGTGCAGATTTAGCCCATCACGCAACGCAATGGGAATCGGAGCAGTCGCGGTCCAGAGAGATCCAGAAAGTCATCGACGAGCAGCGGAGCAGACTGGCGACGTTGCAGGAGCAGAACGACAATCTCGAAATCCAGCTTGTCACGCGAAATAATGAACTGCACAATATTCAGACGGAAAATGAGCGACTGCTGCTCCAGTCTCAGCGGGCTGAACTGGCGGCTGACGATCGCTCGAAAGTCTATGGTCTTGAGGAAAGCAAAATGGAGCTGGCGTCTCAGATTGAGTCCATCAAACGCGAGTTGGAGAAGCTGCGAGAGGACAAAAATCGCGAAATTGATACCCTGAAAGCCGCATTGGAGGACGCTAAGCGACAAACCATGACGGGAGCAGACGCGCTGCTGGCGACGCTTTGGCAGCGACTGGCAGCGTGCAAACCGCCACTCGTTGAAGGACATGTGACGCCGGATATTCCGTCGGCTGAGCGTACGTTTGATGCTGTGTACTATCTCGCAAAACTTGCGCACGATATTGATGAGGATACGAGAGTTTTTCTATCCAAGTACACCCAGCATGAGTCTCCCTTGCGTGAACCCTGGGAAACATACGCCGCCAGGCCGCTGGTCCGGGAGGCGATCAAAGCAACCCTCGCACCGGGTGGGACTGCGCTGGCGCCCTTGAGGCTGCGCCTGAACCTGCTACATTCGTGGGTGAGCGCCGCAACCATCGCGAACGACAGTGCGATGGAGTCGATCGCCTCTGAGTTGCACGCACAACTGATGGGACCGGAGGTTGCCGGCTCGGACATGAACATCAAAGTGAAGGACTATGTGCGGGGCGATGGGCATTACAAATTCATGGAGTCCATGCGACGTTATCGGGACAGGAAGATGGCTGAGGTATATGCCCGAGGCAGTCAACGAGGAGCAGAGGAATGACACGGATGGTGAGTACCAGGCAACGGATGTTGGTTTCGAGGGACTGGATGACGGATTCGCGGGGGCGTATGGTAAATGCGCGGGGGCGGATTTATCGGGTTGTTTCGACGGGTGCGATCCTGGCGGTGCTTTTCGCAGTCACGCTGTCCACTGGTTGCACGCGTGAGCTGATTATTCGACAGGATCCGCTCATCAATACCGGGATGAATCGCTACGACGAGCAGTTTTTAGGCGAGCCGCTGGAGGTCACGGTTGTCTGCGTGTATCCGAACGATTTCAAGGACAACGACGTCAATTACTGGCTTCTCCCCGACGCAGAACTCACGTCTGAGACCTTCTACGAGAAACGACGAAGTCGGGAAATCAAGCTCCCTCCGGACCAGATTCTCGTCTTCACGAATGACCGCGATGTGTACGGGAAAAAAGTGGGCAAGCGGTTGCAGGGTGCTCGAATCGAAGGTCGAGCTGAGCGAAGCGTCAAAATCGCATTCAAGGGCCCCGCAAGCCACAAGAATTCCGTCATCTATGTCTTTCCGAAATTTATAGGACCCGACGGGAAGGTCTTGCAGGTCGCGCCTGCGAAATTCCACCCACCGGGTAAATACCCTAGTACCTTGCGCGTTCATATCGGATTTGATCGTGGCAGCGACGAGAATTACGGTCAATATATCGAGATCGAAAAGGGCGGTAAGTGAGCCATCCATGCAGGGCGGAAATGGTTCATTTGAGCATGGCGGAAATTGGTTAATTTGAGCATGACGATGGTGGGTCGGCAACTATGACGGTATGGACCGAGATGCACTGGTCGGAGGGGATGTTCCTTCGCCCGCAGCATTTACAGATGTCGCAACGGTGGCTGGAGACGATTGTCCGTGCCGGTTTCGACGGGCTTAGGCCATTCTCGTGGGGATTTCTGGAACTGCATATTGCTCCCGAGCCGCTTGAGAATTTTACACTGAGACTTGACGGTTGCTCGGCACGGATGAAGGACGGGTCGTGGGTTCAGATTCCTGAGAACGCCGAAGTTGAGCCGCTCAATTTTCAAGAGGCACTTGAATCTTCGAATGGGTCGGTGGACATCTACTTTGGTGTTCCGCATATGCAGGATGTCCGGGCGAATTCAGTGTCACTTGAACAGCCCGATCTGACCGACGGGTCGCCTCGGTACGAACCCGTGCCGGTGATGAGGCGCGACGAGAATACCGGGCAAAATCCACAGATGCTGTATGTGCGACGTCTTCGGGCGAGGTTGTTTACCGGCGCGGATGATATGACGGGTTTTGAGGTGCTTCGCGTCGGAAGCGTGAAGCGGACGGATCGACCGGGGGCGTTGCCTGAGATGGACGCGCTTGGGGCTGGTCCGCTGCTGGCGGTTCAGTGCGATCCGGGTTTGAGCGGGCTGATCAATTCGCTATCGGACCAGATTGAAGCGAAAGACGAGGTGCT
>JAJRYY010000189.1 GCA_024275565.1 Planctomycetota bacterium | reverse complement strand
GCGGGCAAATCCTGAGCGAAGCGAAGGCACAATAGGCGGAGGCAATAGAATGTCGGAGAGGAGCGGCAGCACGGACAAGGCTGACTGGAGCAAGAAACAGTGGCGGGAAGTGCTGACCCCTGAACAATTCCACGTCACACAGGAGAAGGGGACAGAGCCAGCCTTCTCCGGCGAACTCTACGGCCATAAGGCGAATGGAATATACAAGTGCGTTTGCTGCGGCCAAACGCTATTTTTATCGGACCACAAATACGATTCCGGATCGGGCTGGCCCAGCTTTTATCAACCGGCAGACGATACCGGCGTGGAAACTGAGACCGATTCGTCCCATGGGATGGTGAGAACAGAAGTGACATGCCGCCAATGCTCAGCCCATCTGGGACACGCGTTCGACGACGGACCCGCACCCACGGGCATGCGATACTGCATCAATTCAGCGTCACTGAAATTTGTAGCGAAGAAGAACTGACGGAAACCGAGGAAAGCTGGCGAAACATGAAGCCACGCATGCACTGGTTCTGGCGTTCACTCATCACATGGATCATTGGCGTGACCTGCGCCTTCTTCGGATTTCTGGTCTATGGGGAGGCTGTCACAGACATCATCATCCGCCACTTATTCGACCGCAACCATCCATACGATAGCCCTCTCGTGATGTCCATACTGATCGTTTTCACGAACTGGAGCCTTCCAGCGATCATCAGCATGGGCGTATACCATTGGCTGACTGCTCCGCGATGGGAAAGCGACTATACGCGATGCGGACGGTGCGGATACATTCTGAGGGGGTTGCAGATACCACGCTGCCCGGAGTGTGGAGTGGCGATATGAAGCAGCCACTGGCTTGGTATCTGCGCGTTGGCATCACATTCTGCGTTACAATTCTGATCGCAATTCCCGTTGTGCATTGGTTGATCCCCGTCCTCATACCATGGATTGAGAAACAGGATTGGACCTTGAACAGACGACTCCCTTTTGTCGTTGCGCGGAAAATACCATTCCTATTCCTGATAACAGTGCTGACGGCCCCGCCGATCCTCTCCTGCATCGCCTGCTACCACTTCCTGAGCTTCCGACATGTCAAGAGAGGCGAAACCTATTGCGGCAACTGTCATGAACGCCTCAAGGATCTGGTGGTACCAAGCTGCCAGAGCTGTGGCAAAGATATCTAGCCTGTAATGCTTTCCTGGCCCACAACACCGAAATTTTAGGCGAAAATACTCAATTTCGCCCCATATCCGGCGAAAAACAGGGTAATATATCCATAGGCACTGAACTGCCATGATGCCCGGAATTAAAGTAACACACTATGCGAGACAACCACGACAACCCAGCCACAGTCACCAGCACCCAGCTCCTGGACGGGCTGCGCGTCGAAAATGCAGCCGTCTGGCATGCCTACGTCGAACGATATCGCCCCGTACTCGTGGGATACGCGCGAAAACTCTCACTCAGA
The DNA here is from genome assembly GCA_024275565.1 of Planctomycetota bacterium. Classification (GTDB taxonomy): domain Bacteria; phylum Planctomycetota; class Phycisphaerae; order UBA1845; family UBA1845; genus JAJRYY01. Next base: position 1,626 of record JAJRYY010000189.1, on the reverse strand, counting down.
GCAGAAGACGCCGAAGACGTCGCCCAGAAAACCCTGGAAGCTTTCTACAAGGCGTATGTGGCGGGCAAATACGAGCGAGAAAAGGGCAGGCTCAGGGACTGGCTATTCGGGATCGCCCGCAACCAGTTCAGAGATTTCGTAAGACGCCGCCGCGACAGGGAGGTGCAGGTGGCTGCCTCAACCGGCGGTGGCGACTTCTTCGAAAAGGTGGAAGACGACTGCCACATGCAGACCCTCTGGGAGCAACAATGGCAGGAGGAAATCGTCCGAGCCTGTCTCGAACAGGTGCGCGAAGAGGTAGATGCCAAAACGATGGAGGCGTTCATACTCTTCGCTCAACAAGGTTGGCCCGCGGATCGCGTGGGAGAACACCTGGAGCTGACACCCAATGCGGTCTTTGGCGCAAAACGACGGATTCTGCGACGTGTACGCGAGTTGCTGCCGAAAATGGAAGATACCTGGTAAAATCGGCGGCATATCATGCGGAAGGATAACGGTGGCCAGCCTCGCTGCCCCTCGCATATTCCACACCGACAATGCCACAAACCCTTCAAGGCATTTCCGAAGATGAGGGATTTACCTCTTGGCTGAACCATGCCCAACCGAAAACGAGCTTGAACTGTATATGTCCGGCACCACGCCGGACGATGATGCAGAACGAATGCGAGCGCACATCTCAAACTGCACCACCTGCACAGCATGGGTCGCAGATGCAGAAGCAGACGAAGCCATCCTCGGCGACGTACTTCGCGTCATGTCGGTCGATGGCGACGAGGTGGCTGCCGATCCATCCGCCGAGACGGTTCGGATAGAACTGATTGGGCGATCGGGCAGCAGAGGTTCATCACTGGGCAAAAGGGCACAGCGGATCGTCATCGGAATCGAGGACGATGACGCGGTCGACCCTCTGATCGGGACACAGATCGGTGGATACCAGATCGTGCGCGCAATTGCTTCGGGTGGAATGGGTACCGTCTACGAAGCAGTCCAGGAGCATCCACGCCGATCGGTGGCACTGAAGGTCATCAAGGCAGGCGTGGTTTCTTCATCAGCACTGAAGCGATTCAAGCAGGAAGCCGAGGTCCTCGGACGCCTTCAGCACGCAGGAATCGCACAGGTATATGAGGCTGGCACGCACCGGGCACGGGGAATCGTGGTCCCGTTTTTCGCGATGGAATTCATCCCCGACGCACGGTCCATCACAGAATTCGCCACTGAGCAGAAATTATCCACCCGGCAGCGGTTGGCACTCTTCGCATCAGTGTGCGACGCAATCGACCACGGTCACGGTCGCGGCGTGGTCCATCGAGACATCAAACCGCGAAACGTCCTGGTGGACACATCAGGACAGGTGAAGGTGATCGATTTCGGTGTCGCACGGACAACCGACGCAGACCTGGCCGTCACAACAGTCCAGACAGGCGTGGGACAGCTTATTGGCACGCTGCAATACATGAGTCCCGAACAGGTTGAAGCTGACCCGGATTTGATCGACGGACAGAGTGATGTGTATGCACTGGGTGTCTTGCTGTACGAGTTGTTGACGGGGCGGTGTCCATACGATCTGACCCGAAAAGCAGTCCACGAAGCCATCCGCGTCATCCGTGAGGACGAACCTCTCAAGCT
>JAJRYY010000188.1 GCA_024275565.1 Planctomycetota bacterium | reverse complement strand
GTCGTTCTTTCGCCTCAAGGCGAAAGGTTGACCTGCCTCCACCATGAGCATCCGCGTAACCAATCCCCCACCCACAAACCGTAGATCGCACACTGCCCGACGATCCCCACACCGGACCCTGAACGAGTCCGATAACGGGATAAAGGGGGTCGGGAGTCGTTTTGGGTAAAGTAGGTCGGAAGTACTATTGGAGTTGGAGTCTGAACACGGCTTCCATGCCGGTCACCACCGGCGGCTCGTCCCCCAGTGTTCTCCGGCAGGATGCCCCACCTCTTCAGAGGTGGGGAACCCGAAGATCAACGATCAAACCAACTGAAACCGCAATCCAAATAGCCCGATCCCCCATCCCATCCCCCATCGCCAGGCACCACCGGCAGCTCGCCCACCGGTCACCACCAGCGGCTCGTCCGTCAGTGCGTCTCTCAAAGGAGTGCCAAAACCAAGGCACTCCCCAACCCACAAACCATAGGTCGCACACTGCCCGACGACACGACTCACAACGCCCAGTGATGTAGGGCAGGTCGTTCTTTCGCCTCAAGGCGAAAGGTTGACCTGCCTCCACCATGAGCATCCGCGTAACCAATCCCCCACCCACAAACCGTAGATCGCACACTGCCCGACGATCCCCACACCGGACCCTGAACGAGTCCGATAACGGACAGCCAACCCCATTCCGAAACTTTTTTTCACAATCCAAACAACCCCCAACCACAGGCCCAGCCACACCTTACAGAAATCCACCCCGGACAGGCCAAAAATATACCGAAAATAAACTTGCATCTCCTGCGAGTATGGTGTATGTTAGTAGTGAGAGAGAAGGGCGGTCACATCAACATCAACATCAACCGCCCGCATGGGGGACAATACAGAATGGGGACAATCCAGAATGGGGACAATCCAGAATGGGGACAATCCAGAATGGGGACAATCCAGAATGGGGACAATCCAATGGCAATCGCCACGAACAGGCCCAGATACGCCGATCGTACGCCTCAGATGAAACGCATCGAGCTGATGCACCTCGCAAGGCTGCTCCTCGCCTGCATCGCAGCCCAGCCCGGAGCGTCACCCACCCGGAACAGCTCGCGCCCAGCCCGAGCGAACCACACCCCGCGTAAGGGACGGCCCGGTGGTCAGCCGAGCAACCTGCACAGCAACCGGCACAGCGACCGGCCCAACGTCTGGTCCCACGGCGGGAAGGGCGATACACTGTCGGACAATATGATTCAGCAAACACACGATACATCCGCGCTCCCATACCTGACAGCCAACCTCCCCGGCGTCAGCGGCGACATTAAAGTACGAAATGAAGATTTCGTCGTCGAAGAAATTCCCCTCTACGAAGCGTCAGGCGAGGGAACGCACATCTACGCCACAATCGAAAAAAGCGGCGTAGCCACCATGGAAGCAGTCAAACGCATCGCGCGAAAGCTAGGCAGACAAGCCCGCGACATCGGATACGCAGGCCTGAAGGACGCCTCCGCCATCACCCGTCAGCGCATCAGCGTCGAGCATATCGATCCCGAGCTGCTCACCGAACTCAAACTCGACGGCATCCGCGTCCTCTCGGTCAAGCGACATGGAAACAAACTCAAACTCGGACACCTCGCCGGCAACCGGTTCGATCTCCGCATCCGCAACACCGCCCCGGATCAGGTGGACCGGGTCCGCGCGATCGTAGACGTGCTCGCAACCCGAGGCGTCCCGAACTACTACGGCCCGCAGCGATTCGGCGTCCGGGGCGACAACTGGCTGATCGGCAGGGCAGCCGTCATGGGCGACAACCTCAAGGCCTTATCGCTCCTGCTCGGGAATCCGGGGCCAGACGACCATGGCGATGTCCTCCGTGCACGCGAGCTGTACGACAAGGGAGACTACAAAGCAGCAGCCGACGCCTGGCCTCGCGGTTGCTCGGAGCAGCGCTACGTCTGCGGTGCTGTCGCCAAGGCGGGCGGAAATCCACGCAAGGGCTGGCGTGCGGTCGATCGCAATATGCGTCGGTTCTACGTCTCAGCCTACCAGAGTTACCTCTTCAACCGCGTCTTGACGGACCGCGTGACGCGGGATGCGTTCGACAAAATCGAAACCGGGGACATGGCCTACAAGCACGTCAACGGTGCATGCTTCCTCGTGGAGGATGCGACCGTCGAGCAGCCGCGATGCGATGCGTTCGAAATTTCACCGACCGGACCGATCTTCGGCAAGCGCAGCACGCCCGCTCAGGGCGATCCCGGCCAGCGCGAATCAGCCATCCTCGAATCAGAGTCCATGACGCTTGAAGTGTTCGGAAAGCACGAAGGCAAATTCGCCCAGGGCGCCAGACGCCCCTTACGCGTGCCCATGACGGATTCGGACGTTGAAGCAGGAGCGGACGGGTTTGGTCCCTATATCCGCCTCCGTTTCGCACTGCCGCCGGGCAGCTACGCGACCTGTGTGACACGCGAAGTGTGCAAGGCAGATTGACCGAGTAACGCCAGAGACCGAGTAACGCCAGAATCGAGTGATGCAAGAATATCGGCGACGGAAAACGACAAGATTCTGGCGACGGAAAACGACAAATTGATGATCGGATTGCGACAACAATGATCGGATTGCGACAACAATACTTTGAGATTGTGGAAAGTGATCGGGACTGGGTCGGGCAGACCGGGTGGCGGTCTGCGGATGATGTCTTGTCGTGGACGTCCGACGATGTGGCTGCCGTGTCGCGTTCGTCGGATGTTGTGCAGGTCCCGATCGATCCGTCGTTCGATGGTCCTGAAAACGTCTTCGTCAAACGCTATCGCTATGATCGCATTGGGCAGAGATTCAAGCAGATGTTTCGGGGGACGCTGTTCGGTCAGAGTCGCGCGCGGAAGGAATTTGCATTCCTGGCTGAGATGCGTCGCCGCTCGATTCCGACCGTGCGGCCTATCGCTTTTGGGGAGCGTCGCCGGGGTGCGTTTTTGCGTGCGAGCTTCCTGATTACAGAAGGTACAGTGGGATTTCAATCTCTGGATCTGTTCGCGATCGGGATGATCCGTGGGAAGTCTCTCGGGCGATCTCAGCGGCGAGAGCTGGTGAAGGGGTTGGCCACCATGATCCGACAGATGCACGACGCAGGCGTTCGTCATGGGGGGTTGTTCTGGCGGAATATACTGATTCGCCCGGCTCGTGGGGATGGTACGGGTAGCGGTGGGGAGGGTGCGTGTAGTGGGGGCGGTGCGGCGGGTAGTGAGGGTGGTGCGGGGCGTGGTGACGGTGCGGGTGGTGGTGGGGCGGATCGTGGTGGTGGGGCGGGACGCGAGGGTGGGTTTGAGTTTACGCTTTTGGATCCTGACACGCATGGCCGGATGTATGATGGGCCGGTGCCGGAGGCGGATGCTGCTGCGGATCTGGCGGAGATTGTTGCGTCGGGGATGGCGCTTCGTCAGGGTCGTGGATTCTCCTTGTTTCTGAAGACGTATTTTCAGACCTCCAGCCAGAGCGAGGGAGGGGGCGGGCTTAGCGATCGGCAGCGAAAACTTGTGTCGAACATTGTCGATATCGCTCGGCCACTTGCGATTCTGGAGGAGCATCGCATGGCTGTGACGGAGGCGATTGAGTGGTTTCGGGCGCGCGTGGCGGGTTCTCAGGAGAGTGGTCGTGGTGGGTTCGATACGCTTGACGCATTTTTCGATGCGTTGTGTGCCAGCACGGTTGCGTCCGATCTGGTCCCGAGTGGTCGCAGAACGATCTGCTTTACATTCTCGGATGCTGCCCGTGAGGGTGGGAAATTTTCGCATAGCGTCGTTATGGAAGGCGGGCGTTTGACTGTGCTCCCTTCGCGTGAGGGGAAGCCCGATCTTGTTATTCGCACCGACCCTGAATCGTGGCTGTCTGTCGTTTCGGGGAGTCCTGATGCGTATGAGCGGGTTCGCTCGGGTCGCCTTCGGATGAAGGGTGATACGAGATTATTGCCTGCGCTGGTGAGTATTATGGAGCATTCTGAAGCTGTGTGCGGTAGCAAGCAATAGCCTGCTTGCACACCTGTTGGTCATGGCTGGATCGGTTTGGATGATGCGTGTGATGAGGTCGCGCGTGTTGTGGGCATCGTCCAGCTGACCCGCTCCCCATTTCTGTACCACTTGTAGGGTTAGTTTTCCAGTTCATGCGGTCCTGTTGTTCCGGCTCAGTTTAGCGTACTCGCTGGGTGCCAGATTGCCCAGTGCGCTATATCGAGATAAGCCTATCCACAGAATCATTTATCACGCTGGCAGATTATAGCGTTCGTCGCTTGTACAAAATTCTGCGTTTTCTTGTGACTCCCGAAAAACTCCTTTCCGGGCAGGGTTGTTACTACTCCACTCGATAGATGCACGACGACGCTTCCATTGACGCGTGAATAAGTAATGGATTGTATTTCAGACATCGGGATATCGATTACCGTCTCCTTGCAATGGGTAACTCGCAATCTCAGTTTCGAGATCACAACTTCAAGGTTCCGGTAGTATGTCATTGCCCACAGGCTATAGAGGACGACCGCTGACATCAGTATCAGTGCGACGCTGTTTATACTCCACGCAGTTACATCGGTAAAAATATTCCACAAGGTCCAAGCTATATAAGGTAGTATGCATAGGCCGAATATTGCTTCCTTCCTCGCGCCGAATCGGAACTTTTTTTCAACTCTATCAAAAGGGGCACCGCATTCCGGACATACGCCCGTCGCACAGTGCCCCACCAAACTATAACTGCACTCAATACAATCATTGACCAGCACGCGAGTGCGATTAAAATCCGATTGATTTGGGTTCATCAACTAAAGTCTTTCTTGGTTCTCTCCAGTTCAAATAGTTGCCTGGATCGTACCATCTTGCGCCGGTGTGGAGGTTGCGGAAATCCCAAGTACTCTCAGGTGTTATAGAGCCAACTCCGCCTATGATGACGCCCGAAACCTCCCGCCATCGCCGCTCCGTTACGATCGAGAGCTCACCTGATTTGTTGCAGCTCAGGCAGTGACTCAGCACGTCGAAATCCGAGGTGCCGGGCGACATGCCATGATCCGTCATCCACACGATCTGCGACATATTCCCCCCCGCATCGCCGTCGAGGTATTACTTATAGACCACTTCTTCGAGCATTCTGTTGCCGCCATTGGTCGTCTGCTCGAACATGAGCCTGTTGTTCCGTTGGTTCGAGGTCTGCTCTATGCAATGGTCAGTATACTCTGTGGCTGTGTTGTCAACCAGAATTTCCTTTTGGGTCTGGCTTCGGGTGTATTGAATGGCCACAGTTTTTGGGGGGAGCGTTTGGTTTGTTTAACGGCCACAGCCGGGGGCGGCTGTGCTACCTAGTCGTCCCTGAAAAAGCCCCGATGACCGGCCCGGCATCGCAGGCGCGGGCGATTCGGGACGCTGCGGCAAGAAATGACCGAGCGATGGATGGTCATGCAGCGCACTGCGGTGGGCAATGGACGTCACAAGGGCACGCTTC
>JAJRYY010000187.1 GCA_024275565.1 Planctomycetota bacterium | reverse complement strand
TTCCAGGTCAAACGTTCTTGAACAGTTGCCACATGTGTGACACTCAGCTGATTGAGACAATGCAACGATACATTTTGGGCAGACGGCACCATCACTCTCCGGTATCAACTGGTATATCCGAGACAACTTTTTCCCCACACGCCTCTGATAAATCTCAGCGCCAAGCAACAATAGAAGTGGTATCAACAACATCCATCTGTAATAAAGCAAGGGTGACGGTGGTATCGTGACCGACAGGGGTGGACTGCCAGCCGGGAGCGGCGGGAAGACACGCGTTACCGCTGTACCGAATTGACCATACAAATAGTACGCGAAAGGAATATATGCGCCAATGAGCAATACCATCATCCACTCAGCAGCAACAGTAAACCACCTCCACCGCCGCGAGGTGCGCATCCACGCCCCATCCTTTTCATGCCAGCTCATGTCGCCACTGCCCTCATATCGCCACTCCAACGTCTCATCTACGACATACGACCTCATAGTCGCGCTACGATATTGTACAGGCAGAAACGTCGCGGAGCGAACGAATGGGCAGTGCGTATCCAGTCGATGCAAGGGAGCGTTACATTGGATGAATACGACATGGGGGATGACTGCGACATGGGGATATTGGGAATTGCGTTTTGACCAATGCGTTACCCATCGAACTGCATCATCGCATCCAGGTCTATGCGAAGGGTTCGACTGGCGATGGGTATGGGAATATCCACGAATTGTATGCGACGTGTATGTCGCCTGACTGGTTCATAAACGGATACTGCACGTGCGCGATGGCGACGACCATTGTCTGCCGAGAGTGAAACAGTGTCCAGACGTTGATACTCAGCCGAATCCCCGACGAGCGATTGCAGCAGTTCCGTCTCTCGCAGCTTCATCACATTCCGATCTTCTACAAACACCGTCTCGAACCCGAAACGGTCCAGGGCTGTCCGCACGTCGTCGGTATCTGCCACGTAGGATGTAAAATCAAACCGCTTATCAGACGCACACGAGTACAGAATCTTACTCCCGCGTATGATCACGCACGCGCGCGGTCCCAATACCTCACGGGCAGCAAAGATGAAGTCGCCATCTCTGTGTCCCTCAAATAATACGATTTTTTGACGCATGCGCTCAGAATGCATTGTCACCAGAGGCGTATAGCTCGGTTCTACGCGCGTCCGAACGCCATAACCCGTGGTGGCGAAATATGCGACACCCATCACTGACAGCACAACGACCACCTGTTTCAGTCGAATACGCTCTGTTATCCATGATACTGCGTAGCCAGCCCACAGCGCAACGGGGAGCATTCCGAAAAAGAAATACCTCGTTTCCTTATGCTGAATCAATACAGACATGACAAAAAATATACCGAACCACGCCAGCGGTATACCCCATCCTGATCGCAGTCGCCAGAGCGACAGCAGCATACCCGCCCCGGCAAGCACCACAACAATCCAGCCAGCCTGCTCGGGCAATGCTCGAATATAGTAGCTCAATGACCATAAATTCAGCCATTCTCCGAGCGGTTTGTCTAATGACAGGACGCGTGCTGTATGGGTTGCACTGCCGTCCGCCAGCAGTGTATTGGCAAACAGGGCGGCCAATGGCGCTGCAATGCAGATCACCCCCGCCGCAAATTGCATCCAGGGAATACGTTTTTTCCATACCGCCCAGAACATCCACACGCCGACGATGGGTACGATAAAGATGGCTGTCTGCTTGAAGAACACGTCTGCGGTTACGATCGCCACAGTTTGTCCCCATCGCCACCAGTTCGGACGCTCAATATACCGCCATGCGACCAGAACGCTCCATATAAGCACGCATAGGGTCGGCATTTCCAGCATGGTCTGCCGCGTCCAATAAACGATACCCGGCATCCCAAGGAGCACGGCTGTCGCCACAGCAGCGCCGACCGGGGTCATCATACGGACTGCCAACCTGTGACATCCGATAACCGCCAACACCCCGAAGACCACAACGCACGCTCGGGCGGTGATGGCTGAAATTCCAAATAGCGCAAAAAATGCCGACTCCACAACAGCGAATCCGGGCGGATAGACACGTCCGATACCAAGCAGGGGATAATGGGCATATTGCCGGGTTGCGAACGCCATCGGCGATGCCCACGCGTCGGGACCAGCAGCCACCCAGTCGTGAATCAGGACACCATCCATCGCATGGGTACACGCGTCGCTGTAGCGAAGCCCGCCGACCGTGATGTCTCTGGAGAAGACGATGGTGGCTACGATCGCCAGCAGGAGGCAGGCGAAACTATTTCGGGCGATACTGATTCGGTCGATGCTGATGCGTCCGTGGTCTGGAGCATCCGCTCTGGTGTCGAGAGGATTATTGGACCGTGCGGATTCTTTCATCGGCGATGGCAACGATCGAGTCTCCTGAGTGCCCTTTTGTATCGGTTGCGATCGTGCTTCACGCGTCATAATAACGGGTTTTTTCGCTCAACTCGGCTGATTGTGGGTCCGAAAAGATAGCACTGGCGTGCAGGTTAATCGAAGCATGGGAGCGGGCTGTATGTGTGGTATTCTCGGCGGGGTCAACAGCGACTTCACGCCCGAACATCTGAATCGACTCGCACATCGCGGCCCGGATCAATCTGAGTTCATCACGCAGTATGCGCCGTGTGGGGCAGAGATCCAGCTTGGGCAAAACCGCCTCAACATCGTGGATCGGACAGATATTGTACTACCCGTCCAGATTGACGACACAACCATTCTATTCAACGGCGAAATCTACAACTACCAGGAAATTCGTACTGATCTGGAGCAGCTTGGGTGGACATTCCGCACGCGGACAGACACCGAAGTCGCATTGGCAGCCTATATCCACTGGGGACCAGACTGTCTGCAGCGGTTTAATGGAATGTTTGCCCTCGCCATCTGGGACGGAAAGAAGTTTTTTCTCGCCCGTGACCGCATGGGTCAAAAGCCATTGTTCTGCCGAATGGATCGCCGGGGTTTTGCTTTCGCCTCTGAGATCAAGGCGTTCGATGATTTACAGCTCGTTCAGCAGGATTTATTTGATCTGTTTGAATTTGTATTAAATGAGCACACAATATATCGCAATATTTATGCAGTGAAACCAGGCCACTACCTCACCTACGATGTGGAACGCGGTTCGTGGAACAGTCAGGCCTACTGGGACATCGAGCATCGATCCGCGAAGCGCATCACAGATCCGCGTGTGGCGGTCAATTCCTTTATTGAACTACTCGAGGATGCAGTTCAACTTCGGATGCAGGCGGACGTGGATGTCACGCTGTTCCTCTCAGGGGGGCTGGATTCCAGTCTGATTGCAGGGCTTTCCGGAGTCCGTGAAGCGTACACCTGCCAATTCGATGAATTTCGATCGATCGTGAACGAATTGCACTATGTGGACGATTTGTCGCATCGACTGGGCATTGACGTCAATGTCGTCACGCCCACCCGTGACGAGTTTTTACACGATCTTGCACCCTTGAGCTATCACCTCGAAATGCCAACGGGTTCATTCAGCGCGTTTCCGCTCTATCGCCTGGCCAAGGCGTGTCACGACGGAGGGTATAAAGTCGTATTGTCTGGGGAAGGTTCGGACGAGTTGTTTGGCGGATATGTTCGCAATGAGCAGTTGATTGCAGACGGACATCGCACTGAGGATGATAAATCGCGTCACTATGCTGCCATGCTCGGACGGTATGGCGGTTCGGACCTGGACCGGTTTTGCAGAATGGCGTCTCGAGCGGGTTTGACAGACGCTGCATTGATGAAAATGTTCCTTATCGGTCAGTGGGATGAGCGGCGATCGGCCCTTGAAAACATCTGCTACATCGAATCACGCATATTTCTCCAGCCACTGCTGCAGATGAGCGACCGGATGTGCATGGCGCACAGTGTCGAACCGCGTTGCCCATTTCTGGATCATCGTATCGTGGAGTTCGCGTTCTCACTTGACGACTCACTGCGACTTCGGGACGGGACCGGAAAATGGATCGTACAGGAGGCTGCGAGGAGGGTATTGCCCGATGGTTGCCGGGTTCTGACGCGTACCATCAAAGATGGTCTGCCAGCACCAATCAACCTCTGGATGCACGGTCAACATAGCTTCGATCGCCGGTACTGGAACTCGATCATGATGGCAGAGTGCATGAAAAGCCTCCTCGGTCGGCGACCAGATTCCAGACCATTAACGCCCTGCCCGAATGTGGATGCAGCAGTCATTGTTGGCACGGCCCATGAAAGGGATTCGGCGATCGCAACACATGGGGCTGATATGGAGACCACACATGTCATCGGATAGTGCCCAGTCATCGGATGGTGACCAGTCATCGGGTAGCGTTCAGGGAGTGGAGCTGACGGTCATCACGACCTGCCTCAACGAGGAAGACAATATCGACGCCTTCACGACGAGGACACTGGCTACTTTTGACGCCATGGGCGTGACTGCCGAACTGGTGATCGTGGACGATGGCAGCAGTGACAGCACATGGGATTGCATTCAGAAGTGGTCCAGGAATACACATCGCGTGCGTGGTATCCGACACGACAGCAATCGTGGCATCGAAGCTGGCTGGAACAGTGGATTGTCAGCAGCCAGTGGACGTCTGGTCTGCCTGATCGACAGTGATATGCAGAACGCTCCTGAAGATGTTGCCAGATTGTATACTGCCCACGAGTCCCGCACTGTTGACATTGTGCAGGCAGCCCGCAGACCTCAAAACCCTCCCATGACGCGATACGCCCTTTCACGCGGCCTGAATCTTCTGCTCAATGTCGCCTTTGGCATGCGGTTGATCGACAACAAATCCGGGTTCATCCTGTGTCGCAAAGAGATCCTCGAGCGCACCATGGTCCATCGTTTCGCATATCGCTATTTCCAGTGTTTCATCGCGACATCGGCACATTCGAAGGGATTCAGTTTTCATCAGATCGAGAGCGTATTTCATCCTCGCGCAGGCGGAAAATCCTTCCTCGCGGACATCCCATTCCAGGTCATTGCAGTGACATTTCTGGAATTAATCAAAGCCCGCATAGAATTCCGTACATCGCACGCGGTACCCAGGCCAACCTTCGAAGCCCATCATCCAGAGAACCACACTTGCAGGCAAAGCAGCGACGATATGCCTCAAACTGTCGCCAGTGGAGTAAGATAATGCAGACTGCCCCGATTCAGATAGACAACGTCGAACAGTGGAATGACACCTTCGCGATCGAAAACGATATTGACGATTACTACAATCGATCCGGGATGGCCATACGTTTTGTAGAACGTCGCCGCCTGCGTATCATCAGGCGAATGATCGAAACCGATCCGCCATCGAGCAACCGTCGCGACGATCTCCTCGAAGTAGGCTGCGGTGGAGGCCATGTGTTGCGCATGTTTCCCGATGCAAACCTGACGGGTGTGGATGTCTCAGGGGTGTTCCTCGAAAAGGCACGACGAAATCTTATCGGGCGGAATGCGACGCTGCTCAAAGGCGAAGTGGACAATGTAGGCCTCCCGGACGGTCGTTTTACAAAGCTGATCTGCACAGAGGTGCTCGAACATGTGGTCGATCCTGATCGGGTATTGGCTGGCATAAAGCGTGTGGCAGCCGCTGGCGCGACCATCGTGGTGACATTTCCGAATGACGCTTTAATCAATAGAATCAAGTCGTTGATTCGCGCGTCGGGGGCGGGGTATCTCCCGACCTTTCGGCGTGTCTCATGGGGTGGCGATAAATACCACCTTCACATCTGGTCGATCGCGGAGATGCGGGAGTTGCTGTCGAAGTATTTCACTGTGCAGGAGGAGGCGTTCGCACCGTTCGCGAAGATGCCGCTTCGGTGTTGCTTCAGATGTGTGAACAACAAAGCGTAAGAGACCTGACCGCGAACACCGCACAAGCGACGCCGAATATCAGAGACGCTCGATACCAGTGACGTTCGATACAAACGACGCTCGATATCAGAGATGCTGCGACCCATTGCAACCCCCCTGCCACCTGATCAACGCGGCTAAACAACGCTGCTAGACAACGCGACTGAACAAGCTTGCAGCATCGTGTCCGGTGAATCCGGTGCTGAGTTTTATCATCCCCCGCACATCACGCGACATTGACTTGGTCACCAGTGGGATCGGCAGTTTGCTGCAATCCGGTTTGCTGTTCAAGGTGGCGGGAAGTAGTCCGTGTCGCATGGCAAGCAGTCCGGCTGAGACTTCCACAAGGGTGCTGGTGGCGAGCATATGCCCGACGTGAGGCTTGTATACGGCTGCCACTGCGTCTGTGGTGTGCCCTTTGAGAGCAGAAGTAAGACAGGAGGCTTCGTACCCATCTGAGATAAACGTCGAGGCACCATGGGGCATGTAGAGATCAACATCTACACCCGTCCCCTCAGCCAACTCGAGCATGCGCGACGTGACATCAGCGAGACGGTTGGCACGAACGTCTGGGAGGGCATGCTTCCAGCCCTGTTGCGCGAACGCGCCCCCGTGGTATTCGGCATAAGGCGTGACACCACGGCGTTCAACAGCCTCTTCCGATTCAAGAACAAGTGCACACCCCCCCTCACCCACATAGAAACCACTGGACCCACCGTCAAAGGGGTTCATATGGTTGTCATTGGCATACAGACCAAGACGCTTGAACCACTCGATACGCACGCCCGTGTCGAACGCCTCACCACCGGTGACAAACATCGTATCGGTCTCGCCACTGCGGATCCGCTGGGCTGCAAGCTCAATCGCATATGCACCGGAACTGCACGCGTTGTGAACACTGGTGGAAAAACCGTGAAATTTGAAGGCTTTCCCGACAACATGGACGTAAAGAAAACCCTGACAGTTATAAAAATAGGGTGCAAGCAGCTCATACATCGGAGGAACAGGACCGCTCGGACTCATCATCGCACAAGTCTCAAACATCGTCGCGACAGCCCGCTCCATTCCCGGTGCTTCAAAAGACTGAATCACACCTATCCGGTTGGTATCAGGATCGTAATCGAGCTTCGCATCGTCGATCGCAAGGTCGATGGCAGCAAGCGCATAGGCAAGATCGCGGTAACCCGCATAATCCTGCCGCTCAAGAAACTCGTGGTGAGGTTTGATGATCGGCAACGCAGGGGGCATCGAAGCCACCCAGAATTCCTCCTCACGACCAGGATCAACGTGCATCTGTCGCGGGGACGCGGCACATCGACCTTCCGACAACCCACGCCACAACGCATCAACGCCAACACCGATCGATGTAACGGGTCCAAGCCCGGTGACAAACACGCGTGTCGATGCAGGGTCACTCATAACCGCAGATATCTTTCCCTTTGAGAAGCCAATCGCACAACACTAAGCAGCCGTCAGCAGAACGCAACTATTGTAACCGCCGAACCCCGCAGAGTTGTTCAACGCTGCACCAATCTTGGCAGCACGCGGCGACCCCATCAACGCCTCCATCAGGCACGGTTCGAGCGGAGCATCCAGATTCCACGTCGGAATCAGCATCTGACGCTCCAGACTGAGCAGGCAAACCGCCGCCTCCATCGCACCCGCCGCACCCATCGTATGACCTGTCAGGGCTTTCGTCGAGCTGAACGGCGTACCCGGAGCAAGACAATGATCCATGACCTTGGCCTCAATCATATCGTTCTGAGGCGTTCCCGTCCCATGGGCATTCACATAGTCGATGTCACCCGCAGTCAATCCAGACTCAGCGAGAACCGCCTCAATAGCACGTGTCAATCCATCACCATCAGGTTCCGGACGCGTCGGGTGATAGCTTTCAGAGGTCATCGCACCACACGCCATACGCGCACGAACACGCGCACCACGGGCAACAGCGTCACGGGCACGCTCAAGGATGAAGACGGTCGCACCCTCGCCCACATAAAGACCATCCCGATTCTGGTCAAAGGGACGGCAGCACTCAGCAGCCATCAAACGCAAACGCATAAATCCAATAAACGCCAACCGGCTGAATCCATCAGCACCACCGGCGATCGCAACGTCGCACTTACCGGAAAGCAAGGCATGACGAGCCATCGAAAGCGCCATATTGCCCGCAGCACAAGCCCCATAAATATCCTTCGCCTCACCAACAGCACCACAATCATGCTGAACAGTCCGAGCGATGCAACCAGGCTGACCACCAACAATCCGTCGAACATGACCATCGTCAAGCCAGCCAGATTCCTCTGCAAACAACGCATCTTCGATGAATTGCGTCTCACCCATCGTCGTACCCATCAGCACACTCGTCCGAGCATCGCGATCAAGACCCGACCCAAATCCTGCATCTTCAAGGGCCTGTCGCGTCGCGAGCGTAGCAAGTTGAGACGCACGACCACCACCGGAAATGTCAGCAAGAGGTTCATCAATCGTACAGGCGGTATGACGCGGAAGCTCGGAAGTATCCATCGACGTGATCAACTTCGCCCCGGATCGTCCCGCACAAAGACTATCCCAGAACGCATCGGGACCGCAGCCAATCGGAGACAACACACCCAGTCCGGTAATAACAACATCGTCACGCAAAGCACCGCTCCCCAACT
Source organism: Planctomycetota bacterium (assembly GCA_024275565.1). Lineage (GTDB taxonomy): Bacteria > Planctomycetota > Phycisphaerae > UBA1845 > UBA1845 > JAJRYY01. The sequence goes on along the minus strand of JAJRYY010000187.1, from coordinate 1,909 downwards.
CACCACGCAGGAATACACTGTGCGGACCACCACACGCACCGAACCCTGCACCACGCCACACCACATCACGGCACACCGCACCACTGATAGAGGGCGACATGCACACCAGCACCCGACCCGAATACCTTACGCGGCTTCCATCCGTTCCGCCATCATCTCAAAAATGTCATTCAACGAATTCACACGCTGGATCACATCCTCCGGAAGCTCCTTCTGGATCGTAGCCTCAATGGTCGCAATCAGATGCACAGCATCAAGCGAGTCAATCCCAAGCTCGGGAAGGGGCTTTGATATATCAACATCCTCAACCGGAACCTGAATCGCGTCGGCAACCCAGTCCAAAATCTCCTGCTTCGCTGCTTGTAAATCCACCATAGAACCTTTCCCCTCAATCATATACCTGGACCCAGATCACACGCCCGCTCCCAGAGCGGAGGGATGACCTGGCTTCAAACCTTGTTCCGGCCCGGCGCAATCAAATACGCCCTCATACGCATAGACAATATGCTCGCCCAGCCACGATTTCAATCGCTCACGCCAACGCCGATAATAAGCACAATCTTCAACCGTCAAAGCTCCATCAACCTCAGACCGAACCGATTCCTCAACAGCGTCACATTCCGATATCGAGCGCACCACAGCCTCAGCACGTTTCGGACCCATACGCTCAAGACACGCCTCAAAATACGCACGATCGTTCAGAGACCGCGCCTTGAAAGCAAAGCACATCCCAAGAAGAACATCAGCACGCCACGCTTCCGGCATCAGATCAAGCACTACCATACCACGATCAATACGCTCGATCGTCGTAAAAGCTACCGCCAACCCTACACCGGAGGCAGCATCAGAAGCAAACGCACCGCACGCACCAACAGCCTCAACCAGACCCGCAGGATCGTCCATATAACGAAACCACAGGCTCCGACCCAAACCCTGATGCGCAACATGAGCAGCATACCCAGGAAGATCACGAAGGGCTGTCACACGCTCTGCATGCGTCTCATAATCGAAAAACCCAAACTTGAACCCATACCCATCCCAGCACAATCCGCCATGCAACCGATCAAGACCACGCACAACCCGTACGAGCTTCTCAAACTGCGCACCACGCATCGCATACCAGAACCCAAGACCAACATAATGCAGATACACATGCGCAGGTCGCTTCCGAGGAAAACAAGCCTCAAATCCACCGGGCGTCGCAAACGGCATGGCACGAAGCGCATAACCCATGGCAGCACCCTCGTCCGCAAACGGGCGAAAGTGAACGTCCTGCGAATCCGAAAACCTCTCCCACCCACTATCAGATCGCTCACCAATACATGCGTTGAATCCACCACCGAAAGCTCGACAAATCCCATGCACCAGAGCAACGTCAGCCTCATCGGAGACCCGAAAACCCAGCTTCTCGACCGTCATATCCCCATCTCGAATGCCAAACGGACGCATCGCAATCCGCCACGCACCGGTCAGGAACAGTACGACCAGCACAAGCACAACCCCAATTGCTATCCCAACAACGGTCATCAACACACCTTCTCACCCGAAATCCGCCACAGCCCACCATCACGAGAAACACATGGGCGCGACACTCCATTGTAGCAACTCGACTCGCAATGACAAAATCAAATTCCCACAAGAATTCTACCCATTATCCCATTATCCCATTATCCCATTATCAGACAAAAATCGCCGATTCAGCCCCCCACCCCTGACAGACGCCCCACACCTCCCAGCCGCTTCCAGCCTTCGCGTGCGGCGGCGTAACAGCAGTGCTGCGGGTGCGAAGCCGTAGGGTGCGTCCCGGACGCACCTTCTTTTTTTCACACGAATGCCCCGCAAGATTCGTCAAGTCTTGCAGCAGATACCCCACCTCCCCTGACTGGTGGCCCACCTTTTCAAAGGTGGG
>JAJRYY010000014.1 GCA_024275565.1 Planctomycetota bacterium | reverse complement strand
GTTGGGTTTTTGTCATCATCCCTGCCATGTCAGCCTCCTATCGACCACCGAATCCCGACAACGCCAACCACTGCGATGCCAGTCATCTTGATCTGTACTACGACTTTCCGGACCTTCTCGATCCGGCCGGACCTTCTCAATCCGGAAAGTCCACATCCGACAATTCGCCACGCCACGCGACGCGACGCGAACGAGCCAACCCACAAGGGCTGTTCGCCGGACTATTGTGCTACCAGGGAGCCAGACTGCACTATCTAATATACGATAGGGAATTTAAGAGGCAAAGAGAAAGACAATTTCACATAACAATTGATACAGTAAGGGTTTGCAGAATACTGTGTCCGTTTAATATAGAGGGTTCAAGGTAGGGAACATTCCCGAGTACGATAAAATTGGGCAATATTGCCCTACGCTGGACGGCGGTATTCTCTGAATGTAGTGCCATGGAATTGCGGACCGTTTTGTTTCCGAGCCGTGACCGTAAGGGAGCGGACCATGGAAGAACCGCTCCCCTGTTCACAGCTCGGATAAACTTTCATCTGAGTGAGGCACTGCATGAACGAGTTGGGGAAGTTGCGTCCGAATCAACGCAAGGCAGAGGGCGACGAGTCACGTCCGGAAAGACTTCGAGTCACATCTGATACTATTCGTGGCGGAGGGCTTCAATCGGGTCCAGCTTCGCAGCCTTCATGGCTGGGTACATCCCGAAAAAGATACCCACAAGCGCAGACAGCGAGAAGCTCACAAGCATGGTCCACGGTTCGACGATCGTCTCCCATTGTGCAAGCGAGTTGATCAGACGCGACGACAAATACCCCAGCATCACGCCGAACACGCCCGCACACATGGTCAGGACGACCGTTTCCACGAGAAACTGGATCTGAATATGTCGCTGGCGGGCACCCAGCGCTCGGCGGATACCGATTTCACGCGTCCGCTCGGTGACCGTAGCCAGCATGATATTCATGATCCCGATCCCACCCACCACGAGCGAGATACCTGCGATGAACCCGAGAAGATACTGCTGATTCTTCTTTTTTTTCTCAGCGAGCTTGAGGCGTGCAAGCGGCACTTTAATTTCGTAGTCCTGCTTCTCGTGCCCTCTCTCGAGGACTCTCCGCACCATCTGGGACACCGACAGTACGTGATCGAGGTCTTTGGCATTGACATAAAGCGAGGAGAGGGCAACCTTGAATCGCTCGTCGGAACCGCTCGACCGGCGACGCATGATATCGCCGTAGAGCGTTTTTGCGGTCGCAAAAGGAATGTACATCTCGCGGTTCAGATTCCGCTCTTCCACCCCGCGGGCTGGAGCACCCGCGGTCGTGACTGCCTCCAGAACACCGACCACCCGATAGGGACGCTTACCGTTAGGACTCGCAGCCCACACAGATTGCCCGATGGGATCTTCAAATTTGAACAGTTCTTTCGCGATGTCAGCCCCAATCACGCAGACCGACTTGGTGTCCTCCATATCGAGGCTGGTCAGGAGGCGACCATACGAAGCTTTGATGTTGACGATGTTAAAAAATTCAGGCAGCGTTCCGATAACCTTCCAGTCCACACGCTCGTCACGATATTCGATCGCAAAGGAGACCTCCTTCAGCGGGACCACCTTGTTCACATTCGGAATCGTATTTTCGATCAGTGCAAGGTCTTCAGAGGTGATACCGAATTCGACCAGGGCGGTCTGCTCTTCGGATGCCTGACGCGAGCCTGTCGGGCGGATGGAATTGACAATCACATTTTGCGTACCCAGCAACTGGATCATGCGAAGCTCGTCAGCCGAAGCACCCTCGCTGATAGACAACATGCAGATGACCGCCGCCACGCCGAAGATAATGCCCAGCGCAGTGAGCAGACTGCGAAGCTTGTGCAGACGCAGGTTTCTGATGCCCAGCAGGAACGTTTCGTAGAGGATGTCGAATCCGGCGGTTTTCATATGTTGAGGGATTGTATCACCAGAACGGGCGATTGGCGTGGGTTCATTTGTCGAAAACCGTCAGGCAAACGCATCCCTCTCCGGGGCACATATGACATAGACGTTACAACGCACGCACCAGCACAACGCACGCACCAGCCGCTCACAACTCCGATGATCCACACAACCCACCGGATCATCCCTTACGCAAGACACAGCAGCACCCAAGCTACAGACTCACGCAGTCACAGGTCCAACTTGTCTGGCAGCCAGAACCACGCCAAGCCCCATCGCTGCAAGCAATACGGCTGACGGTGCGGGCATGTGTTCCTGCTCGCCCGGAAGCTGGTACGAATCCAGTCGCTGATTGTCGTAGAATCCGCTGCCACCAGGACGATCATTGATGGTCGCGCCGAATCCGTCCCCATAGCTTGAAGTCGCACCGGACGAGAAGACCATGGAAGCATCATCACCATCGCCGGCGCCATTTCCGGTATCAAACACCGACACCCCGCCGCTCCCGGACAGACGTCCACCGCTCGTCGAAATTCCAACGCCTGAAAAACCAGCACCGCCTGAAGCGTCAGCACCGCCTGAAGCGTCAGCACCGCCCGAAACGCCAGCGAATGATGATCCAGCATAAGATGAGCCAGTAAGCGACGAAAACGCCACCGCTGACACCGGAGTGGTATTGGAACGATGCACGTCAGCCACAGTCGCCATCGATATCGCCGGATGGCTCATAGGGACGCCGGGTAAAAATGGCTCGGCCATGTCGGCAGACGTCACATTCGCAGACGCCAGAACCGCCAAGACCACCCCCATCACCACAGGTGCAACCCACATCCCGCGTCGATACATTCTAATCTTCATGTGTTTCGTTTCCGCCTGAATACTCTGTTCCATTGTACGATCCTCGTCATCGTCTTCCCCTCACGGTCAACGATTTCATCCGGCAGTGAACACGACGTCACCACCGACAAAGCGGAGACAAGCTGCCCACATCAAGGTCCACATGCCCAGCCCGCAGATTCGCTGTACAGATCGACCAGCACACAACACGATGCGAACATCCTCGTTCCGACACTCAGGGACGACTCATCCGGAAACGTCGCCCAACGTCAGCCAAACAAGCCTGACAATGCACAGACGAACCGAAAGCGCAACAACGCCCGCGTCCCGCTAATTTATGGAAAAGACCCGCTAACACTTTGGAACTCGCGTTCCGCAGCACCCCTCGTAAAAGCCTCCTGCTGCCCCCTCCATGGCCAGTGTCGTTCCAGCAACTGTGTCGTTCCAGCAACTGTGTCGTTCCAGCAACTGTGTCGTTCCAGCAACTG
>JAJRYY010000186.1 GCA_024275565.1 Planctomycetota bacterium | reverse complement strand
GGGGTCATCCATGGTGGAATCGTTGCCGCTGGTGATGTCGATTGCTTGTACGCAGATGAAGATGACGCCGGACGAGGTTTTGACAGGTGCTACCGTGAATGCTGCGGCTGCGATCGGTCGGAGTGATCGTATTGGTGTGATTCGGGAAGGGATGCAGGCTGACCTTGTGGTTTTGGATGTTTCGAATCATGCGCGGTGGATGTATGAGCCGGGGCGGAATTGTGTTTCGGTTGTGGTGAAGAAGGGTGAAGTTGTGCATAGGCGACAAGATTCATCCGAGCCGTGACCCTGAAGACGACCAATGCGGGAGTCTGACGGGAGCGGTTTCTCTTGTGTCCGCTCCCTTACGGTCACGGCTCGGAAAAAAGCCGACGGTTGCGGGTTGGGAATAACAAAAAACCGATATCAGAACGAAGGGAAGTAATGGGCGATGGCGGAACAGTTGATTGAATGCGTGCCGAATTTCAGTGAGGGGCGGGATCTGGGGGTGATGAAGCAGATCACCGACGCAATTGAGAGTGTCGATGGTGTGACACTTCTGGACGTGGACCCCGGGAAAGCAACGCATCGGACGGTGGTGACGTTTGTTGGTGCGCCGGAACCCGTGCTGGAAGCCGCTGTGCGCGGGGGGAAGAAAGCGGCTGACTTAATTGATATGAGCAAGCATCATGGTGAACATCCGCGATTTGGTGCGATGGATGTGTGTCCGCTGATTCCGGTGAGTGGGATTTCGATGGATGAGACGGCTGATTGGGCGCGTAAGCTGGCCAGGCGTCTTGGGGATGAGGTGGGGCTGACGATTTATTGCTACGAACATGCAGCTTTGAGTGAAGATCGGCGGAATCTTGCGGCGGTGCGTGCGGGGGAATATGAGGCGTTGCCGAGTCGGTTGCAGGATGCGAAGTGGAAGCCGGATTTCGGACCTGCGACGTTTAATGCAAGGTCCGGAGCCACGGCTGTCAGTGCCCGTGATTTTCTGGTCGCCTATAACATCAATCTGAACACGACGTCGACACGACGGGCGAATGCGATTGCGTATGACGTTCGGGAAAAAGGTCGCGTGAAGACGGATGATGGAACGCCCTCGGGCAAGCCGGTTCTGGACGATAATGGTGCGAAGGTGTGGTCGCCGGGATCGCTGAAATGTGTGAAGGGGATCGGGTGGTTTATCGAGGAATTTGGGGTTGCACAGATTTCCATGAACCTGACGAATATCAGCGTGACGCCGGTGCATGTTGCGTTTGACGAGGTGTGCAAAAAGGCATCCGAGCGGGGTATTCGTGTGACGGGATCGGAGCTGGTGGGGTTGATTCCGCTGGCTGCGATGCTGGATGCGGGGAAGTATTTTCTGCGGAAGCAGCAGCGGTCGCTCGGCGTTTCGGATGCGGAGCTGATTAAGATCGCGGTGAAATCGCTGGGACTCGACGAGTTGTATCCGTTCAAGCCAGAAGAGAAGATCATCGAGTATGCGATCGATGCGAGGAGTGCTGCGGCTGGGAAGCGACTTGTGGATTTGACTGTGAAGGGGTTCGTGCATGAGACCGCTTCTGAATCTCCTGCACCGGGTGGTGGATCGGTTGCGGCTGCGATGGGTGCGATGGGGGCTGGGCTTGCGACGATGGTGGCGAATTTGTCGTCGCATAAACGTGGGTGGGATGATAAGTGGGAGGAGTATTCGGACTGGGCTGAGAAGGGGAAGGCGTTGCATGATGAATTGTTGCGGTTGATCGATGAGGATACGGAGTCGTTCAACAGGATTATGGATGCGTTTGGTCTGCCGAAGGGGTCTGACGGTGAGCGTGTTGCGCGGACGGCTGCGATTCAGGAGGCGACGAAGGGTGCTATTGAAGCTCCCCTTCGAGTGATGGAGGTGTCGCTTGCGTCGTTCGAGGTGATCCGTGCGATGGCGGAGAGCGGATTAGCTGCTTCGATTTCTGATGCGGGTGTGGCTGCGTTGTGTGCGCGGTCGGCTGTGATCGGTGCGCATCTCAACGTGAAGATCAATGGGAAGGATATTAAAGATCGGGCGTGGATTGAGGATGTGCTAGCCAGGGCGGCGGACATTGAGGCGAGGGCGATTGCGGCTGAGGGTGAGGTGCTGGAAATTGTCGGCGGGAAGATGGCGTAGGGGGATGCACCCGGCGTTGGTGTTATGAACCAATATCTGGCGGCGTGGGAATATTGGCAGGTGGGGTATTGGCAGGTGGAGTGTTGTCAGGTGGCGTGTTGGTCAATGCGTCTCTGAAAAGACCTGCTACGATTGTGTTTCCCTGGGCGCTCATGTGGTTGCAGTTGAAGTAGTTATCGGCTGAGGCGGGGATTGTGGTTTCGATGGCGATGTCCACAAGGGTTGCTCCGGCGTTGCTGGCTGCGGTGCGGATGCGGTCGTTCAAGTCGGCGATATAGTCGTTTGCATTGTCTGCCTGCTCCGGGGTCTGGACGTTGAATGGGAGGGCGTCGCACTCGGTAAGCACCTCGCGGAGTGGAAAATAAGTGGCGACATAGACATCCAGACCAGCACCCCGTCCGAGCGTGATGG
>JAJRYY010000185.1 GCA_024275565.1 Planctomycetota bacterium | reverse complement strand
TTTAAGCTCGCTACAGGCGCGTTCGGACCGTGACCCCCCTACCAGCCTTAGAATCTCACTAAGGCGATACAGGGGCCTCTGTGTGCCGTTCTGAGCACCATACGGGCTGTCCTGTGGACCATACGAACAGTCCCCTGGACCATACAAACAGTCCCTTGGACTGTGGCGGCGACGTTCTGCAAGCTCGAATGCGGAAAAATAGACGCGGAGTTGCTTTGGCGTGATGTGTTTGGCCTGGAAGAGCCACCATGCCATGCAGAACTGCATCGTGGAGATTTTAAGGAACCCACCCGGTATGTGATCCTCGCGGAAGCCGATGGGCTGGCGTGGAACGTGGTTTTTTCGTGTTCTGGCGGTGTTTTTGGGGTATTCGGGGTGATTACCCCCACTACCGCTCTTGCGGTTTTGCCCGGTCTTGAGTGCATGCAGTGCCTGCATAACGCGGAATCCTTTCCGCGTAGGCGCAAAAATACCGTCCGCCGAAAGGATTTGTGCTTGACGACAGGCTAAAACCGCGATATCTTGAAAGTTGCTTTAAGAAGATATCGCGGGGCCGTCAGGCTCCCTACGACGTGAAAAGGGCCGCTGCTTCTAACAGCGGTCTTTTCTTTTGTACTCATATCGCTACGCCATACGCTTTCCTTTTGAGTTACAACCTTTTTGTGATACGACCCCTGCCCGGTCTGGAACGATTGCGGACATATTGGAGTCGATTGAAGAATCAACTACCTCATGTTGTGTTAGTCGTGGTTGCGCGTCAAGCCGTAAATGCGTATCCAGCAAGGACTTAAGGGCTGTTAATTGCCAATGCGTTAAGGTCATATGGTCTTAAGGTCATATTGTTGGGGTCGTATTGAACGGGTCATATGATCATATGACCCTGTAGATTGCCAAAGAAGTGATGTCGCTAACAGTCGAATATTGCGACAGTTTCGTGATAAGGTCATAAGGCCATATGGTCATGTGGCCGCATCGTTACGATCATATGGTCGAAATGACTTGACCTTATGACCATATGGTCTCATGATCATAACGAAGGTCCGAAAAAAAAATAGCATAAAGGAATGTAAATCATGATTATGTCACGGAAGAGCGAGATTATTGCTGTTGGAAATCAAAAAGGTGGCGTGGGAAAAACAAGTAACACGGTACATCTCGCGGCTGCACTGGGGGAGCTTGGGAAGACGTCGCTCATAGTCGATTTGGACGGAAATTGTGGTGCTACCCGGGGACTCGGCGTGGGAACAGATTGGCTGGGAACGTTTGAGCTTCTGCTGGGAGATCAGGAACCAAGTGATGTCATAGTGACGACAGATCCAGTGGAGGGTACAGATCTTCCCAAGAATGTTGAATTGATTCCAGCGAGACGAAATCTTGAAGAATTCGAGCACGAATACCGTCGCCGAAATAAGTTTTCCGATCCAACCAATACGTTATCTGGGCCGCTCCGGAGCCTCGATGGTCGCTATGACTTCATTTTTCTGGACACGGCTCCTAATGCTTCGGCCCCAACGATCGCATCCTATAAGACCGCTGATTGGTTCATTCTCTCGACTGAGGCGTCCAAACTTTCTGTTGATGGCCTTAATGATGCCCTGACCGACATTCTTGCCGTGCGTGAGGCAGGAAATCCCGGTCTCCGTCTACTTGGTGTCATCATGTGTAAGGTGGACAGCCGCACGCGGATGGCAACTGTTTACACTGAAAAGATCAGGAAGGAATTCGAAGCGGCGGGGGAGCTTGGGGCGTTTGAGACGTTGATCAACAGAGCTACTGCGCTTGAGGCTGCTCAATCTCATGGGAAAACACTGTTTCAAACCGAACCTGCTCACAAGGTGACCGAACAGTACCGCAAGCTCGCTCGGGAAGTTTTGTCGCGTTTGGAGGCTGCGAAGGCACCACTGGCTGACTCGAAGCTCAAGGAGGCCGCCAGTGCCTAAGAAAGCGCCAATTAACGAGAGTATTGATCCTGTTCGTAGGCGGTTGGCCGCAGCCGCAGCGGCCGATAAACCGCCCATGCCAGTGGTGGCATCGGTCGAGGAGGGGGGCAACGGCCATATGCGGGAGCCAAAGCCTGCTCCAGCGAAACCGAGGCGTCAGCCTATACACACCTCGGGGCCTGTTCATTTTACGGTCAACCGTAAGGTGATGTTTACACAGGACGAGGCGGACCGAAACGAGGAAATTACTCGGATCATTCGTCGTGGGTTTGGGAGCAAGGTCACTTACAGCCAAGTCACGCGGGCGATATGGACTGTCCTTGCGTCGGTAGAGGATGCAATTAACGATCGTACACGACGTGGTGGACGGTTGAATGTGCCTTCCAAGGGTGATCACATAGCGATGGCGGAATACGAACAGGCTCTTTCGGATTACTTGGCGGAAACTCTCCGGCGAGTATGAACAAGGTCATATGGTCATATGACCCTAACGCGGCATCCTTGAACAAGATGGCAAGAAACGCCCGCCATTCTGGATGGATTCTGAAGTTTCCTCTTGCAGCGTTCAAGAGCGTTGTGCTACCGAAATAGCAACATTTCCAGAGCAACGGTGGGGCGGAAGAGTTTCCGGTCGCGGTTCGGCTATCGCAAACCGCACGGGATCGAGAGCTAGCCGAGTAGGGAGGCCGTGCTAAAAATCGAACAAATCAGGTTGATGTGCGAGCAACTCGTGTACGCGTAAAAGATGTGCCAGATCCCTCAAAAACCAGCCGAAGATCATCAGGATGAGAATTCCAAACTCGGCCCATAAACAAAAACCGTTATCACGCTTTGACTGAAACGAAAACGTGGGCTGGAAGATGAATCAGTGGGCCTTTCACCGTTGTGATTTCTGGGTTGTCTTTCCCAATATGTTGGATGGACTCACACAAAACGCTAAAATCAAAACTGCCCCATCTGAGACGTAATTCCTTTCTGTAGCCGCTCCTGGCGAGATCAGTGCACTCCTCCGGCGTTGAACCCAATTGCTGTTGTGTGAATTGCAAAAAATATTGTCGATGTTCATCTCCCTGGATCAGCAGGCATTCGACATCTTTCGCCACAAGCGGTTGGTCGTACTGGAGATAACCGATGCGGTTGATGCCATTTTCGTTAAACCGAGCCGCGTGCAACTCGAACTCGTGGGATTCATGATGCGTTACCTTCATTCCATGTTTTTCGAGCTCGGCACATATCTCCTGATAGCTGCTAAAATATCGGTGCTGCTGTTCATGGACGTTCCGGTCGTTCCAGTCTTTGAGCTTGCACCACACATTGAGAAAAATGCCAGCCGCATCATCTTCGTATTGGCTGAAATCATGCACCAATAGTTCCTGTAACACGGCATCCATCTTATTGTCGAGACCGTTGATTAGCGGTTTGATGAGTTCGTCATAGGCATGGCGCCCATCTTCGCTCATTCTGTGCGGTCCGTCCGCGTAGAGAACGACAGATCCGCCGGGCCTGAGCGTTTGACCAATTTCTTTCAACAGTTCAATCTGTCCACTCCACGAAATTTCGTGGAGGGCCTTTCTGCCAATGATGATATCGCAGCACTCGTGTTCGATTCCCAAGTGTTGTTTTAGCGCGTCCGCCATGCCGATATGTCCGTCAATCTCTTGGCGTACCATGGCAAATCGTCCGCCGAGCTTTAGCTTTCTTCGGACAACGGTGTCATTTGTGAGTGATTTGAGTCGCGAAAGATCTCGGTCGATCGCCAGCAATTTGAAATCATGGTCTCTTGATAGCAACCGTTCGGTACGATGATTGCCGCCTGCCATGATGTCTATGACGACCGGTTGGCGACCCAGCGCTCGGCGGGATTCACTGATTGTATCAAGAACACGGTTCTCGTAATTGCCTGAAGCCTTCTTCACACGTCCTCCTAGGAATTGTTCCTGCCAATCCGGATCGTCGTACAAATGGCCAAAAGGCGTCGCATAACGACCCATGACGTTTTCGAAAAGATCCCACAGCCTGGACCCATGAAGGTTGCGAAATGAACGCTGCCGAAACGCCTCCAACGAAGCCGGATGGTGATGAAATGCCCACTCTGTCATCTGTAGGTAAATATTGGGTTGGTGTCCAATCGGGCTTGGTGGGTTCTCGTAGAGCATTTTCACAAACCACTCCCCGAGAAGATCGGGCTCGAATGGACCGATCCATGTCTCCGTGGTTCTTGTCGAAAAACAAACCTCAAAAACTCGTCTGTTCCACTCATTCATAGACGGAAGAAAGGAGGTGACTGTTGGGTCACTGCTCGCCAACACAGACTCTTCAAAGCCTCCGGTAAGTGTCGTTAGCCACAGAAGACGTAAATAGCGATGCGTGGTCTCAAGGCTGAACTCATGGTCTTCCCGCAAGACACTGATCCAACGCTGGAGACGTGTTTTTGTTCGATCGACGATGACGTTCTGCCAACCCTGCGGGGGACTGTTATACGCTCGGCCTGCTGATCGCCAAGCGTTATCAATCAGCATCTCGGTCGTCAGCAGGACGTGGAGCGGGAGCCAAAAAGGTTGATCCTCCGTGTCGCGATCAGGGATGGACAGTATTTGCTTCACCTGTTCGGCGATTATGGAGTTGTCGCCAACGTTGGCGCCGAGTGTGGTTTTGTTGTGTTTGAGAGCATGTCTGGCTTGTTCCACCGTCCGTGCCAACACATCGGGTGGCGCTGAGCGCAGCAATGGCTCCTCCTCCACGATCGATTCCACTTCGTTTCTATCATCATTCAGGGAGCCGATGTACAGGCTCAATGTTGCGTCCTGATGACTGTGTCGTACCGCGTTAAACCCGGAAAACCCGGACATTGTGCTCCACAAGCGTCCACCCCGATCACCCCATTTCGCGCCAAGGATTACGTTTAACCAACCAGGTCGTACCGAATCTAGGCGCAACTGGCCGGCGAATCGTTCCAGAAGCATGACCCGCAAAGGAAAGGAAAGCCGATTTTCCTCATCGGCTCCATTCAATTCCATGAGCGTTTGATGCACTTCCTGTGCGTGCTCGCCAGCGTAGTCGATAATTAGCAAGGTCTTATGTACAGGTCGCCATGTGTTGAATGTTACGTGCCTGAGTTCCCTCGCGCGGCAGAAACCAACGATCCAATTGTTCGACGGACCGGATTCTGGATTTTGCGATCCCTGGTATTTGGAGAATTTCGACGATAACCAATCCTGCTCGTGGAGAACCTGAAGCGCCAACCGGCTTTTACCAGAGCCCTCCCGACCAGTTACGAGACACCACCGGAACCGATCTGAGCTCCTTAGGAACTCTGCAATCGGAATACAATACTCGCTTCGGCCGTGAAACTTGATGTTTGGGTTCGTGAAATGCAACGCTTCGGTTTTGTCCTTGTCATACGGCAGCGCTTCGTTAAAGCCCGAAGGTAGCCGAGAAATCCGAGTGGATGTGGGATCATCATCAGTGGGAACACCTGTTGCTTTGTCATCCACCTGAGTCTTCAGTGGATCAGCTGCCACGACAACATTCGGACTCGCAGGCTCATGCTGGGTGCTCGGGGGGAGGTATTGAAGCAATTCCTTGTATTCGGGAACTTCATAAAGAACTGACGCCTTAAACGCCACCTGGTCGACCATCAGGGCCCTCAGCAAGGGGAGTACGTTCTTGTAGGCGTTCGGCATCGTTTCGCCGTGACCAGTCTCAATGCGCTTGATCGTAGAGCTTGAAACCCCAACCATTGGCGATAGATCCGTCCTGCTCATCGCCAACTCGTTACGGCGATCCAGCAGCCATTTGCCCACATCGGCAATCCTTTTTTTTCGCGACTGATCCGTAGTTCCGGACATACTGAATGACTTGTCTCAAAAAGTGTTGAAAGTGCCCAAATCCGACCCGATCTGACCCCATCTGAGCGCTGTGAATGGGGCAACGCTATCTTTAACATTGTAAGTCGTTCAGGGAGCAGTTCATAGTGATCCTGCCACTCGGATCCTATGTGAATTTGACACATTGACGACGAATATGGCACCGTTGAGTGATGCAAGATGAGGATGAGTCAGAAACAACAGCAAGGCGATTCAATGAGTCGGTTGACGACGATCGCAGTGATGAACCGTTTGATCAGTTTGCAGACCGGATCCTTCCATCCGCGTTGTCTGATCAGGACATCTCAACACTCAAACGCTTCATCGAACGTCTCCAAGAGCATCCTCCGCCGGACTTTGAAGGGAAAAAATGCATGGTAGCACAGATCAATGAAATCCTGACTACCCATTCATTGCGAATACGCACCGAACGCGGTCTCGTCAGGCTGACAGTCAACCGACGCGGACGCGGCGGGATTATTCAATCAGTGATTCCCGGCGTCGGGAGTGGAGGTTTTGCGTCTAGCGGGATTTCGATCGAACGAGTTCCCAGAACATATATAGGCCGCGGCCTGGTTCCTGATCCATAGGTTCAGACGCGTTTTTTTGTGGGTCATAGTCATAGCCGGATGGACACATTCGGCGACGACGATCGCGATGGTTGCCTTGGAAGGCAATAACAAAGCGGGCGTTGTATCAGTTCATACTTCCCGGAGATTGCGATGGGGTGGTGCTTCTACAAGTGCAGTCAGACATCAAAATCGAAGTTAATCGCCGGGTCAGCGTCGGCCCGGATCAGAAATGTGTTCTCATATTTATCAAATACAGGAGTATCAACCGTGAAAGATGAACGAACAAGCGGATCGTTTTCGGGTGATCCACCAGACTCAGGAAAACTCGAATGTTCGAGGTTGAGCCGTTGGAGGGCCATTGCGGACGTACCTTTGGCACAGCCTCCTGCCATCGATATTGAGGCGATCAAAGCTACCGTCTTCTCAGAGGTGTCGCTCGCCTTCGGGCAGTCAACGAATTCGAGCATGAAAGATGCGGTGAAGGAATCAGCAATCACACGTTTTGAGCAAATCGCCAGCCCGCAACGCTGTCAGCAGAAAGAGGTGGAAGGTGAGTTGGTCGCTGCGATCGAATTAGCAGAGAAGGAAAGCGACCAATTGCGAACAAAACGTGACGGATTTGACCGAATGACAAGCGTCTTCCTGGGTAGTACGCGTCGGCCGTTGCTCGAAAGTGTGCAAGCCGTCACATACGCGGGACTGTTGTTATGTCTGGTAGTGGGCGCGTTCAAGTTGATCCAAATGTTAATCGAAGCCTCGGGTGTTGCCGAAACTTCAGGGGCATGGTCGATATCGTTGATGGTGGTGGGCTGCCCATTCTGTTTTAAGGCGATTTCGCAGGTTTTGGCGAACGATGTCGAGCGTCGTATCTTGCTCAAGAAACTCGGTAAGATCGCGCTTCTTATATGGGTTTTCTGGATACCTGCCTTTGCTGTGAACTATGGCGAAATTTTGTCACCAGATGCAGCAATCGTAGATGTCACGCTCGACATGGATGCACTGAGCCCAGCGCCATCTATGTCTCACACTGATGGTGTAAAGTGGGGCTCTTGGATGGCGATCGGATTCTTGGCGATTGGTTTGTGGGGCGACGTCATTCTGGCTGCAGTAGTGTGGCTCGCCCTCGACGACCTCGTCAAACGTCGCCGATGCGTGACCTCACAGCGGAGCAAGGTGTTTGAAGCCGACGATTCAGAGCTTCAATTTGTCGAGAATTGGATCGCCGCCGCTCGCGAAATTCTTGGGCTGGTTCGCGGACGTATCATGTCGCTCGACCATGCATCCGTCGCACACGGTCAACAAGCCGTGGATCTGTACAACATCCTTCGCATGCGCATGTGTCCTCATATTAGTGCATTAGACGACCCGAAACACACCACAAACTTGAAGCTTGATCCATCCATCCTTCAGAGAAACGGAGGTTCCTTATGAATCCGCGGTGTACCTTATTCGTAGGACTTGTGACGCTAATCATCGGGCATGACACGATCGCGGCAGAACGGACAATCGTGGTCGGGCTACCGTCGGCAATCAGCACCGCCGATCGGACGCCCGTGTTCAAGGCGGTTATCGATCTCATGCTAACAGTTCAATCTGAAACGCGTGTTCTGATTTTTAATGCACAGGCCCAAACACGAATCTGCGACGTTGAGGTGACCGGTACATCGAAGCGAGGACGATTGCGAAGACTCGCTCGCGAAGTGGCCATCATCAAACGCTACTTCAAACGCACAGATCAAGGGCAAGAAGCTGTTATCGATAATGTCCATGTACCCGCGTTCCTATCTGTACTAAGGCACATACAGTTGCCAGGTAGCTCCTTGCGGATTCTGCTGTTCGGATCCCTCTATCACTCTGCTGTTCAAGATATTCACGCGACCTTTGGGCCGGGATTTGTACCATCAGACGGCCATGTGCTTGCAATGGGCAGAGAAAGCGTGTTCGGAACGGCGGATCTCAAGGGTTCGTTGGACGGGGTCGCGATCGATTGGTGTTACCTCGGCCACAACGGTAGCACGCTTGAGCGACGCGCTGTCGTACGGTTCTGGACCATCTACTTCTCGGAAATGGGGATGGCATTGACGTCTGTCTTGTCGTCGCCGCATGTGACAATCGACAACGTTATATCAGGGTCGACCGATCCTGCATTCCCGGATCGGATTGATCGACGGGACAGGCGCATTGAAATACGCCCTGTGGACAGCCCGCCGAAAGAGACGCGTGTGCGTCCGGATCGGCAGCCATTGGAAGAAACTGCTGCGTTCCGGCGTCATCGCATGGCTCTGGAGGACGCCGCGAAGTCTGTGCCCAAACCGCGATCTGGGTTTCTGAGCATTGCTGCCGTTTGGATTTCAAAGGACCCGAATGTGGACGTTGACTTATGGGTTCGACCCCACTCGAGAGCAGACGAACTGTATTTTCAGAAACAGGAGACGCCGGAAGGCCGACATCTGAGGGACGTGGTGACAGCGCATAGCGGTCTTGGCGATGCGGATTGGCAGTCCTCCTGGGAACTCGTCGAGGTGCGGATGGCAACGCTTGAGGACGCGACTTGTTGGCTCAATTTGTACAAAGGGGGAGGCGAAACGATCGAGGGGATCGTCCGACTCCTGTTTGATCATCGCGTGGTCGATGTCCCGTTTTCCTTTACAGGTGGAAAGGGCGACAAAGCCAAAGGCCGAAATCATCGTGAGAACAGTCCATTTTGGATTTCAATCGATGTGGCAGAACTCTGGTCGAATGGGCCTGATCAATGACTGATTTATGGCTGGTCCGCGCGCGGGTGAACGGGGTACTTCCTGGTGTCAGGAGCCCCGATCATCTCGCGATGGTCGGCACCATTTGGATGAACTCAATTAGCGCACAGCACCCCAGCATGGTTGTATGCCCCTGAAGGCGTTCCTCCGAAGCTTCTATTCAGGGTGTTGACCTGACTCAATGTTGATTGAGTAAGCGGATCGGTGACGAATCAAGATTTCAGAACGATGAACACGAGCGACTTCACATACGCCTCTGGAGATAACCCATGAGTGAGACCATCCATCACATCACGACCCAATTGACGCGGCAGCTTCAAGGCTGGCTGGATGAGCCTTCAGAAACCACCGCCCAAATCGACGAACTACGCTCGAAGGTTATGAAGCTTGGAGACACCCTCGGACCGGAAGGTCTGAAAGCAACCTTGAAGGCGCTTCAGGGTGGGGAAAGCCAGGCGCACCGCGAAAGGCAGCGTGAGGCTGCTGATGTGATCGCCGCCGCGTGCAGGCCACTGGGGATCATTCTCGATGTGAAACCGCCTCCAAAGCGAATTCCGAAGAAACGAGCCTCGAAATCTGAAGCTTCGCCTCCACAATTGCCTGCAACGGCAATCCCTACCTCGACCGAAACATCCGAAGATCGCAATGGGGGGATTCCGCAAAGAGACGCACCATGAGCAATATAGCGATCACGAAACGCTATCAGCAGAAACCGATCAAGAACTGGCCCAGGGTGTGCGAGCGTGGCGAAAAGGATTTCGCTATATCAGGGCGATGCATGGGCATGATCCGACGGGAAGTCCTCCAGATCTTCAGCCGCTTGCTTCTACGCGGCATGGGGTACTACCTTCTGGTTGCGGGAGCGTTGTTGCCTGCGTTTGTTTACGTTCAGGCACACCTACCTCACTGGGAAATCGGAAGGATGGCCACAGCAAACCTTTTGTCGTTTCGGCGGTTTGTCCATCAAAGTCTGATCGCAGAGCACCCGCAACTGAGCGAAACAATCTGGTACACCAGCTTTGACCTCGGAGTCTACGGATTCAATTTGCACTTGCTCGTGGCGGGGTTTTTGGTCATCGCGATTTCAAAACCTGTGGGCTTCGTGCTGGGCATAGCGCTCAGTGGCGTGTTCTGGCCCTTCGTCACCAAGCGGATACGGCTGACGATCGATCCTGAAAAAGTGGTCGTCCATCGCTGGTGGGGCGGGGCGGTCCTGCCCAGAGGAGATCCGGAGAACCCGGTCACGTTCCGCGCGCTGGAACTGTCCAAGGCTCGGCCAAGCCTTGTCGAAATGGCGTGGTCCTGGCGAAAGGAGAGTAAAACCACACTGTTCACGCCGCCCACAGTGACTGTGGCGATGCATGGCCTCCGGTCCTACCGCATTGCGCCACCCCTGGAATCTTACATCAGCGAGGAAATCGTTAGCGTGTGTCAATACACGATGAAGCAAAGTCGTCCGGACGCGTTGGACGAAGTCTGTTCCTATTTCTGAAGGAGTCTTTCATGTCGAAGTCGAAACTGGACAATATGAACGTCAGCGTTGAATTCAACGAAGTGGCCAAGAACCCAGAGCCGGTCGTACCTGCCAAGCCTATACCGGGAATGCACCTCCGACCAGACGGCGCGACTGTGGACTCGGTGCATGAGGCCATAGACATTGAGGTCACTGTTCAGGTATCACCGCAACTGCGCGACGATACCGCCACAAATCCATTCAAGGAAAAGATGCTGCTTCGATGTGAGTTCAATCGCAGCGCTAGAGATTCGCAGAAAGACCGGGGCCGGTGAGTTGCGCTGGCGATTCCTGTTGTGGTATCATGGCTCATGTGGACCGAGAAACAAATCGAAGCGTGGCTCACGCCGGAAACCCGGATGCTCACCCTGCCAGACGCATCCATGCGACCGTTCACGATGGACACGCTGGCATGGGACGCCCATGACGACCTGGTTGACCACGGGCACTCATCGGAATGGCTGGTTGAGCTTGCCGATGCGGACGCCAGGAAAACGGGACGACCTTTTGAGTTGCTGTTTCCATCGATTGTCGCTTTTGTGACGATCGAGCGACGCAAGCGTTTTGGCGGGGGCTGAGTTGTTTCTGGGCGATCTCGCGTGAGCGATGGACCGACCGAAAGCAATTTGTCGCTATTACGGGCCCGACTCACGGAGTCCCCTGAACGCTTCATGCTGGTCATAGAACGCCCGCTGCAGGATCATCGGTCCGCGGGACGGAAGAATAACAAGTTGACGATGAAACGGGTCGTCCCGACCAAACGTCCTGGCGATCTCTGCGACGGTCATCAGCGGATGCGTACTCAGACTGTACCCGGCCCCGGTGACACCACCGCTTACGGCGGCGTCGTACGTCGGATCGCTGTGCGACGGGCTGTACACCGTGGTCTGGCCAAGCCTTTTTTCAAGCCATTCCAAGGTCGTGAGGTCGGAGTTCCCGAAAAAACTCAGCACCCCAGCGTTGCCCAGAAACGTCTCCCAGAGCGGCGTCATCGCCTTGAGTTGCGATAAATCCTGAAGCACCGGAAAAAGTTTGCACCCAAGACCAGCGATTTGACCCGCTGCGGCTTCCACGCGCTGCATCCGACCGAGCGATGCAAATTCATCCATCATGAGCAACACCGGTGGCCGACCGGTCTGATGCTGGTGGTCACGACGGTTCTTGTTGGCTTCAAATGTCGCAAGCGACAGGTTGATAAAGAGTCGCAGCCATCCCGCGCAACTGGACATCTTCGTGGCCGGGACGCCGACATAGATGGTCATGGGTTCCGTTTGGATCGCAGCCAGATCGACCGGTCCGCTTTCAAGCACGCGTCCGATCTTCGGATAGGTCAAAAAATGAAGATGCCGACGAATGGTGGACAACACCGCACTGCGCTCCCGGTGTTCCTTGTCGTAGAAGGCGGTCGCCCCAGCCGCCACAATGCCGCCAAAGACGCCATTGCTGACCATTTCCGCTTCCAGGGTGCTGGGTTGTTCCTCTCCACCGTCCTCGGCCTTGGTCATGAGCAGCCAGTACACCATGTTCAGCGTTCGATTCGTTTCGTACTGCGGCGATGTCAGGACATGCAGAATGACGGACTCGATCATTTGTTGGCTGGCGTCGTTCCAGTGTGGATCGCGTTCACCGCTGCGGACCACAAGGCTGTCCGCGATGAGCATGGCGATATCGATTAAATCATCGGGGTCACTACCAAGCCGAAGGTCAAGCGGGTTGAAGGTCGTTCTGTAGGCATCAACCGAGGATTCTGCGGCGCAGAACGGATCGAGGATGAACACCTTGTGGCCAAGCACTTCTGCTCGAAACCGTGCGGTTTCACTGGCCAGATCGAGTTTCGGGTCAATGACCAGTACGGAACCCGGCCAGCAGAACAGGTTGTTGAGCAGGATGGAACGCGATTTTCCGGATCGGCTACCAGCCACCAGTACCTGGTGCATGTCGTTCTGAATGCCAACGAGTTGTCCGCCAGAGGCGTAGCGCGTTCCGTTGCGCTCACGCATCTCCGCACCGACCAGTCCCAGAAAAACCTTGCCATCGGGGTTGCTGATGTCAAAGCGGAGATCCGGGTGATCGGCGATCTCCGCAGCCGTCGGAAACCGCTGCAATGCCGCAAGGGGCGGCTGACCAGTCCCGCGCTTGAGCCCATGGAACAAATCAGCATTGCTCTTGTCAGAACTTCCCTTCTTGGCTTTTTCGCTGCGACCAAACATGATGGTCCATTACCTCCAGAATGCCGACATTTTACACGCTTCAATCATCCTACCGCCCGCGATCTTCGTCGTGTCCCCGTTTCTGGCGCTGCTTCTGCCGAAGTGCCATGCGTTTTTTATGGTCTGCGATTGCCCTGTCTCTCTGGTCGTTGGAGGTGATCGTCTGAACACCACTTGGAAGCTGTCTCTGAGGTTGATTGTCGTCGCGATTGCGACCCTGTTTCCAAGCCTCGCGGCGTTGACTGTGGCGGTTTCGCCACGCATCGCCAAGGCCCGCTTTCCGCCTGGCCACACGCCACTGGACTTTTTGGCGTCTGGCAAGATACCAGCCCTGAGCCAGTTTTTTCCGGGCCAGCGCCGCACGGCGGATCGGAACTGCTGCTGCATTCAACTCTGCTGTTTGCTTTTTTTCAAGGGCCACGGTCTGCGCCTCGTGCCGTCGCCGGAGTGCCTCCGTGCGTTGGTGCGTTCCCCCGGCGAACAAACCAAAAGCTTCCTTCATCGCTTGTGAGCGCCTGTGGCGAGCAAGAAGGCCTTTCCAATCGACTTGTTTCCACGCGTTGGAAATTCGACCCGTGAGTTTTTGCTCCGTGATGGCAAACGCTGCGCGATCGGCTTCCTGCTCGTGGTAGAGCTTCTGAAACGCCGGTGCAAACCTGTCCCGAACAACCGTGTGTGCGGCCTTGATGAGCGCGTCCGTTTCTGCCTTGATCCGGTCTCGTTTCTCCTGTTCTAAATCCTGAAGGGCTTGCCAGAGTTTCTTGTTTTTCTGCCGGACGGCTCTGGATTTTTTCGCCATCTCGTGGTCCATCGCCTTTTGTTCTGCCTTGATTCTTTCGGCTTCTTCTCCGTTGTCATTCGACGCCTCAAGCTCGTAGAGGTGGCGCGGCTTGTGCTTGGTCCCCTGGGACCAGTGGTCCCCCTGATCGCGACGTTGGTTGTTGATGCGGCGCTGTTCCACGAGAATTTCGCCCCGTGATTCCTCATACTCCTGCGCCCAGCGGGACATAATGAGGTGTTCCTTGCTCGTTGGAAGCATCACGCCGTGCTCCGGCTGCACACGATTGATGAGGATGTGAATGTGGGGATGCTTGTCACTATGGCAGACGATCAAAATTTGGTGTTCGTCTGCAAACTGCCGCCTCGTTGCGATCCGGGAAGCGGATTTTTTGCCATTCGACTTTGTCCTGCCGCCTTTTTTTCCCGGCTCCTCACCGAGTCTGGCCAGGAGTGAATCTGCGGCTTCCAGCATATCTGCCCGCGTGAGGTTCTCGCCTTCATGTTCCGCCCATGAGAGGGTGATGTGCATCACGAAATCGGTCGATTTACGACCAACATTTCGGAACGGTTTGCGATCCCCCTTGGGGAGCTTCTCCTGGGCCTGATCCCACGCCCGCTCCTTGATCCTGGCCTGATCCAGTGCGGTCGCAGCCATCAGCCGCCACGCGATATCCCCGCGACGTAGGTCGTCGAGTCGAGGGCTGATCGGAAGGTTGCGCGTCTCAACCCAGGCGACCCGCTCAGAGGTCTCCGTGCTTCCAACGTCGTGGAGTAAATAAGCAGCCGATGCCCGAAAGTTGCTATGCCTTTTCAGGAGCTTAGGGATCATCGGCAAGCAACTTTTCGAGGGTCTTCTGGAGTTGATCGCCAACCTCGCGCCAGTAATCGGGAACCGCTCTGCCCCGATGTATGGCCCTCGCGATCTGATTTACATTGTTACCGATACGGGCAAGCTCTGAAACCAGGGCGGGATCGCTTCGGTGACCGGGTGATTCAGGAACAACGTAGTCGAGCGCCCGACGCCGGAGGTAATCGGTGATCTCGATACCAGCGATGCGCGCCTGCTGCTCGATGTAATCGCGTTCGGACATCGTCACGCGGGCCCGGACAGTCAAACTGCGGCGTTCCTCATCCGCTTTTTTGGGTCGAGCCATGTCAGTGTCCTTCCTACATGCCCGCGTCATTCAAAGCTGGGGCCGAGCCGTGAACCAGGGGCGGAACCCTGGCGCGCATCCAACCCGCGCAGGGTTGGTCGTTGGGGTTGGTTCAGGAGGGGGCGCACGAAACGCCCCCAACCTGATCGATGGGTTTCAAGGGAGCTACGAAAGCTCCTTTGATCCTGATCCACCGGGGAAATCGGTGGCCGCATCCAAACCGGAGGGTTGGCCGGGCCCAGGGGTGGAACCCCTGTCTGACAAAGCACACCTTAGCGCCTGTAAGCGATAAAGTGTGCGACTCAGACCGACGCAGATAAAACCGGGAACCCGTTAGGGTGAACCGGTATGCGTCGGGTCGTCGTTGGGGGTCGAAACCCCCGCCAGACGGCCGTAGGCCGCCGCGTAGCGGTAGTTAATGTAGCACATTAACACATCTGGCTACTCGTTATGACTGCGTTTTTTACCACACACAACTGCTGGTAGCAAGTGATGCGCAAAACTGTTTCACGCGTGCCACGAATTTGTCGCCGTCTTTGCCGTTTCAGATCAAGCTGGTGAACCGGGAATGACCCTGACGCGATCCAAAACGTGCTGATGGCGTATGGGGTTGTTTTCCGGAAAGCCCCTGATGTCCGAGAGGACCTGACAACACAGAAGAAATGCGCGATCCTGAATCAGGTGCAAAGGACGCAGTGAGGATGCTCATGACCAGAACCGACAAGCGCCATCCGCTGACGGACTCCCGGACGAACGCCAGGAACGATGTGTCCATTCTGGCTAAATACTGCGGCGAGCCATCGGTAGGGGACCACGACGGGCGAAACCTTTACGCCGTACGCCGTGGCATGGAAGCGGTCTGGAAGGGCGATACCATCCCGGCTGAAGAGGTGTTCGCCGAGGTTCGGGATATCCTTGGCTTGTAACAATGCGTGAAATGGTCGCGCGTTGGCATCACGCCGCAGAAAAAACAGTTCCGCATCCCCGATCAGGCTGCCAACCACTTCACGTCGTATTGCTGTACTCTCTTGTCGCGGGTGATTAGGATCAGGTTTTCCAGACTGGCCTGAACGATCTGGATGCGATCGAATGGGTCCTGGTGGAGCATCGGTAAATCGCTCACTGCCAGGGCGTGGTGGATGTTGATGTCCAAAACCTCAATGCCATCGGAACTGAGAACGTCCGGCAGATTGCCGGGTATGTCGAGACGTCCGATGGATTTTTTGATTGCCATCTCCCAGGCGACCGCTGCGCTCACAAACACGTCGCTGTCTGCATCGGCAATGGCTTCGCGAGCCTCAGAAGACAATTTGGTGGGATCATCCAGCCACCACAAAATGACGTGCGTATCCAGAAGATAGCCATTCACGGGCCTTCACCCATAAATCCTGCATTCATCTCCGGTGGCAGGGGTTCATCGAAGTCTTCGTGGATTCGGACAAGACCTTTCCACTGTGCACCAACGCGCGGGGCGTGACGTTCTGTATAGGGGACCAATCGCGCCATGGGTTTTCCCGCTTTGGCGATGATGATCTCTTCACCGCGCGCAATCCGCTCCAGCAATTTCGAGAAGTGCGTCTTGGCTTCGTGGATGTTTACAGTCTCCATATAGCTAGTCTATATGACTAAGCTATGTTAGTCAAGCTCTAAATCGTTATCCAGACATTAAGACAGGCAACAGGACGCGAAAGCGGATAGGGGCCTGCTCACGAAACGGAAAAAATCGTACGCTAAGCGGGCTGCTCGACAATAGGGGGTTTTTTGGAAGCAACGTGCGGTCGGAACGGCGGGGCAGTAGGAAGTGAGTATGGATTACAGTTCCTACGTCGCGCGAAACACTGTGCAGGTGTCGTGAAGGCCGGGGATGAAGCTCGACTGGTATGATTTGCGGGATGATGTGTTGCCGTGCTGGAAACGGATGATCTCCGTACAGGCGGGCCACAAGCCTTCTTCCATCGCCAGAATGGTGGTCAGTACGGGCAGCGGAACCTGTCGGCCACGGTCACAGTAGCCACCGATCAGGATGGTCAGACGACCTCTTGGCGAGAGGACGTTTCGGCAATTGACGATCACCTTGCGGAAATCATCCAGGAATGCTTCGAGTGTCGGAGCCTGAGACAGACATCGTGGATCGTCGCCGTAGCGGATCATGCGCCAGTAGGGGGGATGCAGCCAGATAAAGTCGTACTTACCGAGCGATTCGTAGCAATCGGAATTCCCGGCATCATCACCGGATTTGAGGTCAAAGCTCGTCACAGGAATACTCAGTTCACGACAAACGTCTCGGCATGTGCCGCTTCCGGTCATGGGATCGAGAACGCTACGCGGCTTGAAGTATTTCAGCAGGTCCCTGATCAGATAGCCGCCACAGTTGCCGCGATATCTTCGGTCGCCATAAGGTCCGCGATCTACGACGGAGTGAATGCTCGTGAGACTGGGAACCGGACTGGCCGTTTTGGGGACCATCGGCATTGCGATGATCCCCGGTCGGGCTGGAAGGGTGGGGGAGTTCATGATGAACTCCCGTTGTTGTCGTCTCGCCTGAGTTCGGCGGTGCGGTCGTATGCTTTTGTGGCAAGGTTGGCCAGTCTGAGCAGTTCTGAACCACTGAAGCTTCGTCCGTCGCGGAAGTTGTCCTCGGCGTCCTTGTAGGTCCGGGTAAACTCGACAGAGTAG
>JAJRYY010000184.1 GCA_024275565.1 Planctomycetota bacterium | reverse complement strand
TGTTGTACACTGTATATATGGACCATGGGCCCATTAACAGGCCTAGGGAAGCAGCAGCATCACAGGGTTGGGAATCTGCATCGCAGCATGGGGGAGCAGCAGGAATGAGCAGGAATGAGCATGTGTCGAGTGCAATGAGCATGGGGCGAGGCTTCAGCGATGAAGGGGGATTTCAGCTTAAGGAGCGGATGGCTGCGAATCTGACACGGGCTGACACATATCTGCCTGCTGGACAAACCCGCCTCGAATCCGGTCGTGTCGCTCCGCACGCTCCGTTTAGCACCCCAAACTCAGCCCATTATCGGGTCATGAATGAAGAACCAGGGTTTTTCAGAAAAGGGGTTGATTCGTTAAGGACATAAAGATAGATTTGTAGGTGGAACGTTGGGTCCGGGGTGTATATACTTCTGGACCGGAGCTTAAGGCTGTCAAATTGGGGGCTTCATAGGTCAAAATGGGGATTATGGCGCCCGAGATGGGGATCTGGAGGCATGAAACGTGAAATCGAATAAGTCACTTACTACGACCGGCATGTCAGGTTGCACCGCAGGCATGTCAGACCGGAAGGCTCGAATCAGCATCGTATCAGCACCTTCCTTGCAGCGTCACAAGTTCCTTCGCCGGAGAAATTCCGTGTCCCGGGTCTCTGCGCCCCGGATCTCTGCGATCCGGGTATCTCCGTCCTTGGTATCTGCACCATGGGTCGTCGCCGTCGTGGCGATGGTCTCAGCCTCGCTGCTCACAGCATCCAGCGCGCTGGCGTGGGAAGACAGCAAGCCTCAAAGCAGCAAAGCACAGAGTACCGCACCCCAGAGTACCGCACCCCAGAGTACAACGCCCCATGGCGGAAAAACGCTGATCGGAGGTGGCGGCTTCGGGGCACACAGTGGGAACAACTGGGCCAGCAAGCAGCATTCACCACACGGTCGCATGGAAACCACGTTGCCCGACACGATCGAGCTGGGGGGCGACGCAGGCTGTCTGTCCTGCCACGAAGGCATCGAAAACGTCACGAAGAATATGGGGTTTGAACTCAGTTGCGTCTTCTGCCATGGGGGCAATCCGGATGCGTTGACAAAGGAAGCAGCCCATGTGCATCCGACGCTTCCCGCCATCATGGACAACACCGTACCACCCTTGGACTACGATCTTCCCTATCAGCGGTGGATCAATCCATCCAACCTCCGCGTCGTGGACCAGACCTGCGGACAGTGTCATAAAGCTGCTGTTGACGATGTACTGAAGAGCATGATGTCCACGGCGGCTGGGCATTACGCAGGCGGATTGTATCTCAACGGCACCGTAGACACCCAGACGCCGATCTACAGCACATTCGCAGCCTCAGACGATGATGGATTCGTTCCGAAAGATCTTGGTGCTGTGCAGTCGCTTCTGGACTTGATTGTCTTTGATCCCGAAGCGGACCCAACAGACCCCGCCTCGCACTTCGCAGCCGTTCCCGGTCAGGCTTGTGCGCGATGCCATCTCTGGTCTCGTGGCAAGGGGTATCGGGGTGCAGTAGGCCAGGAGGGCTTGTACCGTGCAGACGGGTGTGCAGCATGCCACATGCTATACTCCGATGAGGGGCGATCGTTAAGTGGCGATCCGACGGTCGACCTGCAGGAGCAGGGGCATCCGATGCACCACGTCGTCACCAAGGCGATCCCCAAAAACCAGTGCATCCATTGTCACCACCGAGGTGCCAGAATCGGCCTCAGCTTCACCGGGCGAGGACAAATGCCACCCCGCCTGCCATCAGGTCCGGACGTTCCGGGCACGACCGATGTTCGATTCAATGGAAACTTCCACTATGTGGACGAGTTGACCACCCCGCAGGACATTCACGGTGAACGTGGCCTGCACTGCATCGATTGCCACACGCAGGCAGGAATCATGGGCGACGGAAATATCTGGGGCCACATGGATCAAGCCACAAAAATCGAGTGTCGCACCTGCCATGGTGTACCAGACAGTATCGCGAACCTGATCGACAATGACGGGATCCCACTGAACAACGTCGGCATAGCAGGCAGTGCAGTGTTCCTGGAATCCAAGGTCACTCTGGAGGTCCACAACGTACCACAGGTCGTCAAAATCGTCGATCCGAATTCGCCAGCCTACAACCCAAGGGCAGCCTGTGCGATGAACGGAAATCACCTGAAGGCAGAGGGCGGGCTGGAGTGCTACGCATGTCATGCCTATTGGACCCCGAACTGCTTCGGATGCCATTTTGAGCGAGACGAACGATTCATGGGCCTGAACCTCGTCACGCGGCAGGAGGAGGTCGGTCGGGTGAAGACCAACAACAAGGTCTTCGAATCGTTCCGACATTTCTTTATGGGACCAAACCGCGAGGGAAGGGTTTCGCCTTACATCGTCAGTTGCGATCCCATCGCGGACGTGACAGCACCGGACGGTTCCAAGATTCTCGATTTCGTCATGCCCTCCACGGTCAACGATATATCCGGGTTGGGGCGAAATCCGGTACACGCCCACACAATTCGCAGCAAGGGCGAGGTACGTGGATGTGCGGAATGTCACCGATCGCCCGCGTCTGTGGGTCTTGGATCGGGGAATTACGCGCTCGCTCGTGATTATGCAATGACGACCAGTCTTGATGGTATCCGTGTGTTCGACCGCAAGACCGATCCGACCGCACCAACCCTGGTCGGTACGCTCCCCGTGACCACGCCTCTGGCGATGGCACCCTGGCCAAGTTCGATCGAGGGAACGGCGGATTACCTCTACGTCGCCGCGGGTGCGGACGGTATGCAGGTGTTCGATATGTGTGGCGGCATCCCGACCAAGGCATTCAATTCGATCGAGGGGATCAATGTGATCGACGTCAGCAGGACCGGTGGATTCCTCTACGTTGTGGTCGCGGGCGAAGGAATTCGCATCTACGACGACAATCCGGAAACGCTGGATCTGGTGCGTTCGATTTCGATCCCCAACGCGCTTCGCGTCGTACCATGGGGCGTGCATCTGTTCGTGGCTGCTGGTACAGACGGGCTTATCGTCGTGGATATTTCCGATCACCCGACTGCCTTCATCACTGGGTCGCTGGACGGATTCAACGCAGTCGATATTCGCCCCTACTCGCACTTCCAGGCCACGCGACAGTTCGCCGCACGCGTATATGTGGCTGACCCGGACTTTGGCGTGCGGGTGGTCGATCTGTTACCGGACTACTCTTTCCCCGTCCTGGTCGGCGGACTCCCGCTACCCGGTGCCAGCGGTCTGGATGCCTACACACGCTACCTCCTCGCAGATGAGACCACACCCTCCCGCGAGCACGATTACCTCTACGTCGCAGCCGGTACGTCCGGATTGCACATTTTCGATATGACGAACCCGGACGCCATTTTTGAGGTCGCGGTTGTGGATACGCTGGGTGGAAATGCGGTCCATGTGGATGTGTCGAGTGATATGAACCCGCCTGGCACGGACGATTATGCGATGGTTGCAAACAGTGATCTCGGAATGCACGTCATCGACGTGACCGACCCGTTGAATCCGGTCGTCGTCACGACGGTCGATGCTGCCGGAGCAGGGCGCGTATACGTCGAGGTGCAGCAGATGGACCGCTTCATCGACGAGCGTGGTATGTTGCTCAAGGAGAATGCCCACCCCGGCGTGGGTCAGTTCAACCGGGCGGATATCGTGCGGATTCTGCTGGCGGATATCACGTCGGATTGTTCGATGCGTCACGATTTCGATTCGGACTTTGATGTGGACATCATCGACTTCGCCCATTTCGATGCCTGCTTCACCGGTCCTGGCGAGATGGCTCACTCTGCATGTGATGTGGCTGACACCGACGGTGATGGCGATGTGGACATGGCAGATTTCGCATCCTTGCAGCAGACGTTCGGGTTGTAGTGCATCGACCGGACGGCAGTGCAGTTGACTTGATTCGTTACGTTACGTTGCGATGTGAATCGTGGCGTGTGACATAATCAGCGGCGTATGTGTCTAGTGCGCGGAGTATGACTTAATCCGCGATCGTAGTGTCGCGGTGAATCCATAGCGGCGGAGTGCGTACCCGTTTGGGACGCTCTCCGCCGCGTTTTGGATCACTGGCCAGCTGGTTCTGTGCAGCAGTTCGAGGGGATCACCCCTCGTCGTTTTGTCTTCCCCTCCCCCCTCGATTTGTCTCCCGCAGCGCAAAACGCCATACTATGCTCCGATCATGTGACGTGTGAATGACGAGGCTGCTCGTCGGCCTTGAATCGAATCGGAGGCAGTATGAACAGCGGGATGAACAATCGCATCGGAATGGTATGGGTTCTGGCGTGCTGTGTCGGGCAGGTGGCGGTCGCCCACGATACAGTGCAGACGGAAAAATCACAGCAGAAATTAACGCAACAGGCAATATCGCAGCAGGAATTGACGCAGCCGGCAATATCGAAGCCGGAACTGTCGCCTTGGCGCTACTGGCCGCCAGGTCAACGGGCATCGCAGCAGGCGTTTGAATCCGCCCTGAATGCGACGCCATCGGCAGCCAGCCTGCGCGCGAACCATGAGCTGGTGACGCGGGAACCGCACATTGCGGGCACGGATGCGGACCATCGACTGGCTGCTCTTCTGGCGGACAAGATGGAGGCGATGGGTCTTGAGGTCGAGCGGCAGGAGATCTGGCCTTATCTCGCGTACCCGGTCACTGCCGAGGTCGAACTCATCACGCCAGAGCGCGTCATGTTGCCGGTGAAGGAGTCGGCGGTCGCGGGCGATCCGTTTTCGTCGCATCCGGAGGTGTCGATCGGGTGGAATGCCTACAGTGCAAGCGGCGAGGTGACAGGCGAGGTCGTCTATGCAAATTATGGGACGAAGGAGGATTTCGAGCGTCTGAAGAAGTTCGGCATTGATCTTTCGGGGAAGATCGTCCTGGCGAGATATGGGCGAAATTTCAGGGGATATAAGGCAAAATTCGCACAGGCAGCCGGTGCAATCGCACTGATTATTTACTCCGACCCCGCCGACAGCGGGTATGTGCGTGGGTTGATGTATCCGGAAGGCGGGTACGCGACGCCGACCTATATTCAGCGTGGCGGAATCGGTACCTGGAACCATGTCGGAGACCCTCTGACGCCCTTCATCCCCGCCACCAGAGATGCAGATCGCGTAGATCCGGAATCGATCGGGTTGCCGAAAATTCCGGTCCATCCGATCGGGTGGGGTGCGGCGCAGGAGATCCTGTCACGCATGAAGGGGACGCCGGTACCCACAGGCTGGCAGGGTGGTTTGCCCTTTACTTACAGGTTGGTGGGGGGGAGTGGTCTGACGGTGCGCGTGATGGTCCGGCAGGATCGCCGTCTTGCGAAAACGCACAATATCGTCGGGCGACTCCGTGGATCGAAATATCCTGAGCAGCTTGTCATCGTCGGGTGTCACTACGATGCGTGGACGTTCGGTGCGGGCGATCCACACGCCGGGACCATGGTGCTGATGGAAGTCGCCAGAAGTTTCGCCAAGCGTGCAAAAGCAGGGCATCCACCGGAGCGGACCATCGTGTTTGCACACTGGGGCGCTGAGGAATTCGGGATCATTGGTTCGGTCGAATGGGTCGAAGCACACCGGGATGAGCTGTCAAAAAACGCCGTCGCCTACATCAATCTGGACATGGCTGTGATGGGACCGCATTTCGGGGCGAGTGCTTCGCCGTCACTGAAAACCATCATCGCAGAAGCGACGCAGAGCATCACGCATACCAGCAACACAGCCCTCGCCCACGCACCGGGTGATGATCCGCACGATAAGACGTCGGTCTTCGACGCATGGATGGAGAAGGGGGGCGACGATATCCTCCCCGGTCAGCCACGATTCGGAAATCTCGGCGGCGGGTCCGATCATGTCGGGTTTTATTGTCACCTTTGCATTCCGTCGGCTGGGCTGTCGTCCGGCGGGGGGAAGGGCGTCTCCTACCATTCTGCATACGACAACATCGCATGGTATCAGAAGGTCGTCGGGGACGATTACAAGTCCGCAGTCATGGTGACGAACATTGTGAATACGGTGACAGCCCGCCTCGCCAACGGTGCGATCCTGCCGCTCGACCCCGTACGGTACGTCCCGGATTTTCTTGGCCACATTATGAACCTTTCTCATCGCGCCAGCTCGAAAGGCATGAGCCTGATCTTCAAGAGATCAACGGTTCCAGCAAAACGGTTGCAGCAGCGTGCAGAGAGCATCCAGGGGGAGCTTTTTGACAAGGTGGCAGCCGACGCGCTCTCACCGGGTCAATATGCTTGCGTGAACGAGCAGTTGCTGCGCATGGAGCGATGCTGGGAGATCGGGTCAGGGCTACCCGAGCGACCGTGGTATAAGAATATGTTCGCTTCCACAGATCCGAATTCCGGGTACTCTGCCTGGATGCTACCAGCCATTCGGTATGGGATTGAGCACAGGAATGTGCAGGCAGTGATGAAAGCCCAGTTGGTGCATAAAAGGATTTTCGGGCGGATGGAGGCGTCTCTGGACGCGATCGAAGCATGCTGGGACCCATCAGCCAGTAAGCTCGGTCGATAGCCGATAACAGGTAAGCGTGAATATCGATCCAGAACAAGTGCATACCGATCCTCAGCAGGCGCATCCCGCACCCGGGCAGGCGAGACCAGCCACCACCTCCACGGAATCTCGCCTACCGCGTTCGTTCTGGATCCTCTTTTGCGTCGCGCTCATGCTGCGTCTCGTGCTCATCGGTGCCAGTCAGGTCGTCGATCACGGGAGCATCGTCCACCCGGCTGCCATTGGCGATGCGAATCAGTACATGGAATACGGTGTACTTTTTGCCAATGGCCTGCACCCTTCAGACGACATTCCGCCGCATCGGGATCGTCTCCTGCCATTCCTCCTCGGCCTCATCTTCAGGTTCACAGGTCCATCGATTCTCGCAGCTCAGTTGCTATGTGCGACGGTGGCGGTTCTGGGTTTGATACCGATGTACCTCGCCTCACGCCTGGTGCTTTCGGAGCGATTTGCCTTGCTGGCTTCTGCGATCTGGGTATTTGACCCTTCTTTTATAGGACAATCCTGCGTTCCGCTCACTGAAAATATCCAGACGCCCCTGGTCATTCTCGCGCTCTGGATGATCCTGAAGGCCCGCGCGCAGGATTCATCGCCCCTCGTATGGGCATCGGCTGGGGCGATGACGCTCGCATTTTTCGCAAGGTCCTCAGCCATCGCGATGGGGCTTGGCGTGGTGATCTGGTTGCTATGGTGGCCTGGGCGGTGGCGTCGCCGTCTGATATTGACCGCTACCTATACGTGTGTTCTGGTCGCTGCCTGGACCACATCGAGCTACATCTCCTACCGACAGTTCGGCGTCTTCACGCCCAACACCCACACATACGCCCTGTGGGGACACGCCGCCGCCAAGATGATGATCCAGCATGGCGACGCACGGTCTACCGAAGGGGGCAAGGAGCTTCGCAGAGCAGAAGCGCGTGCTCAGCTTCCCGACGACGCGACCCTGGCTGAGTACCTGGTCAGGAAGAAGCAGCTCGATCTCGCATACATCATGCAGTACCCATGGCTTCAGTTTCGCAACCATCTGCACGCGTTGGTGGCGGTTTCGATCATGCCCGACCGCTGGAGCATCCCTGCCCAGTTCGGGATCCACAGGTCCGGTGGATTGTGGCAGAAACCCGTCGGCATGACGGAAAAAATGCGACTCGCATGGCATAAATGGGGACCGGTCGTTCTGATGCAGGTCGCCGCCCACATGCTGTTCACCGGCTTGCTCTGGATCGGGGTTCTCATCGCCATCCCGCTGTGGTGGCGCGGATCGAACCGGGCGACTGTCGGTCTGCTCCTGCTGCTGGTCGCAGCCGTCATATCTTCAAGCATCCTGAATGTCGACGCACCACCGAGATACCGGTTACCAGCCATCCCGATGATGGCGATCCTGGCAGCCATGAGCGCCCGGCAAATCTTCCACAGGTGGAGACACCGAGCTTAATTCCGCACGAACCGCCGCAGACTCGATTCCGCACAGACCGTCGCACACTTGATTCCGCAGGGTTTGCTCTTGGATTGGTGTTACGGAACCCTCAATAACCCGGACCGCGTTTGAGCAATATACGGTAGAGCGCCACTCACAACGCCAATGCCAAGGTCTTCAGCTCCGAAGTACGGCGGTGGATTGATAAAGTGAACCTCAAGCACCACGCCATCACCACCAGCAGCATTCCCAAGCGGAAGCGTCAAATCCACCGTCCCGGTCGACGGCGTCACCACAGCATTGAACAATGACTGGATCTCGAACTGGTTCGCACGCTCATCATAAATCTGAATCCGCGTCGGTTCACCCGTCGATGCGAACAGCGACAACTCGACACTGGTCACACCAGCCGGCACATACACATACATGATCGGCGTCTCAAGCATGTCTGCCTTATACAGACCCAGGCGACCATTGCTCAGAATACGCTGATATCCACCAGGGTGCGACGGATTGGTAATCTGAAACCCGTGGATGCTGGCCGTGTTCACGATCAGTGCATATACCCCGGTTCCCGACACGGTGTAACGGACTCGGCTGGGAGAAAATCCCGGTGTTGTGACGCTGTTTTGATCGCTCAGGGGGTCGCTCGCCAGAACTTCACCGTCGGGTGACATCAAGGCCCACCAGCCATTGGTCTGGTCAGCAGCACCGAACCTGCGGAAGAGAATATCGAACGAGACATCCTGATTGCTGCTGTCCACATGAAAGTAGTATCCGGTTTCGCGACGAATGAGTGGTCCGACATCCACGGTCTCTCCCGAGGGATCGACCGGAACAAGGGAGCTGCCAACCCCATACGCATCGCTATCCACGCAACCCGGCGCAAAAGGGGCACCCGTGTATTGCGATTGATGGTCCGCATCATTCTCAAACGCGTCCAGCTCAGCATTGCCGGCAGACACTGCATCCCGATAATCCGAAAAATCGTGACACAGGTCCGCCCCGTTGTTCTGATAAGAGTCTGCACGGTTCAGCCAGACCCCTCCCGTCTGGATCGCTGACACATAGTAATGGTCAACCAGTCCGAGTGGGTCGAATGGCAAAAACCAAAGCCCGACGATCAGCTCGACGTGCAACCCGCGATCCATAATGTCCTGCTGGTGCAATACAACCGAACCAGTGTATCCGGACCCGAGGAATCGCTGAGAAAGCTCATAATAGGGCGATCGACGCGTGCCAATCCCTCTCGTAAACCCGCGATAAAACGATGCCTCCCGGATCGAGGCTGTCGATGCAAGCTTGAAGCATGGATCGATGCTGTGAACGTCCTCACGAAATTGCGTGACCAGCTCGAGTATGGAACGTTCCTCAAAATCATCATACGCCAGAACGAGGTCCAGGCTGGAAGTGCTGTGGGTCACCAGAAAATTGAACCGCTCCGTCGCAACAGGAATCGGATCACCAGGCGGCAGCGGATTGGCGGGACCAAGGGATGCAAGAAAATCTCCAAAGCAGCGATCGCAGTAACACGGCGCTTCATATTCGTCATATTCAGACGAATAAAGCTCGAGATCGATCACGATCCCCTCAAACACATCATCGAATTTGGGAACATACGACGCATCCCCGGGATTCGCAGCACGCAACAACGCCAGCGCTCGCCCGGTAATCGCAAAGTCCCAGAACTCCTGAGACGTCGGGCAGGGGGTGTTCGGCAGCGAAACACCTTCCGGCGTAACATACACCTCCCAGGTCATATCATGGTCGGCGAAGTAGAACTGCTCATTCAACGCGAACCAGTTGAAAATAACCCACAACCGAGCATCTTCAGACGCCAGAGCATTGGACCAGGTCTCAAGTCGGATGCGGTCAGCCTGTCCCACCGGATTACCAAGGGACGGTACTTTAGTCGCAAAGTCCGTAATTCCGTCCGCGAGCATGTTGGCCAGCGATCCGTCCGTCACGATCGAAGAAGAAGCAGAACTCCAGATCATCCGGAGAGGATGGTGTCCGCCAACCGTCACCACACCAAGACCGGGCGTGGAGATCGCCTCACCATCTGTGGTAGAAAACGTGAAGCGGTCCTTACCCCTGAAATTCGTATTCGGAGTATAAGTCACGCGCGCTGTGGTGGGCGAGAGATGCTCAATGGCGCCAAGCGACCCATGGCAGGTCGGCGATACAATCGAAAATGTCAGGGTCTGACCACCGACGCTTGCTCCAGGATCGGTTCCAACCAGCGTCAGCTCGATGGCTGAGTTGGTCTCCGTCGTAGCATACACATCCAGCACGCCAGGTGCGATATTCGGACAACCCGCAGCGCAGCAGCTTACGCCGAATCCCATAAATACACCCCCGGTCTGAGTGCATTGCGACGCCTGTGACACCATGTCGCAGACACCATTGGATCTGCAGCAGGCACCCGACAGTTGCGTGTCTTCGATCTCGCAACCACCACCGCACCCATCCCCACAAATCAAATTACCATCGTCACATTCCTCACCGGCAAGCGGATTCACCACACCGTCGCCA
Organism: Planctomycetota bacterium; assembly: GCA_024275565.1. GTDB lineage: Bacteria > Planctomycetota > Phycisphaerae > UBA1845 > UBA1845 > JAJRYY01. Next base: position 6,668 of record JAJRYY010000184.1, on the reverse strand, counting down.
CAGAACGCTGGCGAGCAATCCGCATCGCAACTCGCGGAGGCAGCTCCGTCATCGCAGGATTCACCCGGTTCAACAATTCCGTTTCCGCACTCCGCCGGCGTTTCACCAGCATCACCGTTTCCATCAGATCCATCACCACCGTCGATATCCGGTGAGAAGATCGACACAAACACATCCGTGCTGTCAAGCAGCTCACCCTCTTCAACCGTAAGCTGAAAACGCAACAGAAGTCCGCCCGGCGGGGCAGGAGGTGCGACAAAGCTAGCCACCGCTTTGTCCGTGTCTTCAAGCACCACCTCAGCACCAGCAAGCTGGGCCCACCGAAATGCCATCGCCCCAGGCGCGATCCCGGAGCTTCCCGTACCATCCAGCAGCACACGCTCACCAGCATCGGCGGTAAGGTCTTCCCCGGCATCAGCAAAAACAAACCCCGCCACATTCAACAGGGTATCAATCTCAACACGCACCTCAGCCGCCGTGGTAGAAGACCCATTGCGGACCAGAACCTTGAACTCCAGCGCTTCGTATTCCTCCACCTCAGGGGCAGTGAAAGACGCAAGCGACGTATCCGCATCCGACAGCGTGACCTTGCGGCCAAAGGTCTGAATCCATTCAAAGGTAAGCGGAGCGCCCTCCGGATCTTTGCTGTCAGAAGCATCGAGCAGGACAAGCGACCCTGCTTCAGCAAAAATGTTGCGGTTCAGGTTCACGATCGGAGCGGCATTGGTTTCACTGACGCCAGCCACACCAACATCAGAATCGGCGTCGCCCACAACAACACGCTCAGTGAAATTCCGAGGTTGCGTCCCAAGACAGGTCTGCGTCACAGAGATCGTAATCTCTCCAGACTTTAATGCAGTGTAGGTCGTCGTGCAGGAGGAGGGGGGAGCGAACGATCCGGATCTCCCCGGCTCAACGTCCCAGATGCACATGCAGGCGTCCGTCTCAACCACACGGGCGTCCGTCTTAACCGCGCGGTCGTCCATCTCAATCACACGGGCAGCAGACAAACCGGATTCGGGAATCCGAAAGACGATGCGATCTCCGATCGTCAGCGATCCCGGATCAACATCAAATCCATCTTCGGTCCGCATAAAAGGAGCCAGTGGAATGGCATCAACCACACCGCCAGCATCAACCACACCGTCCGAGGCTTCGGCGGACTGTAACGAGGAGTCCGGCTGACATCCTGCGACACCCAGTGTCAGACTCATGACGCCGATAATCGGGAAAACGATCCATCCTGTGCGCAGTGGCACAAACCTGTTTCCAGCATTCATGTGGGTTGCGATCCGTTTTTATGGGCTAGACGCTCTTTCCTCATCCAGTGGTATACGATCAGGACATTATCGGACGGAAGGCCACCGACATCCCCTGGATCCCACACCAGACATAGCCTAGCATTTATAGGCGCGTTGGGTCGGCTTTGGCTGGACGCACATGCCTCCAGTAAGGCCGGAAAAGCGCCTAAGTTGCGTGGGAACAATAAAATGGCGATTTTGAAATTTTTGTCGATTTTCACCCCGATTGGCAACTCACCACGCAGATTTTCACGTGTCTGAACCATTGACGTGAGTACTATTGAGAATAGGAGGTGAATCATGGTCCGAAAACGGGTTGGGGCATCTTTGCGCAAGGCGATGCGAGCCATCGCGATTTTCTCGGTAGGCGCCATCCCCCTGGCGACAAGCCTGGACTGCAACCCGCTCACTGGTTCGTTTTTCTTCGACAGATACGACGACGATTACTACTTCGGCGACGGGTTCTACTACGACGAATTCTACTACAATGACTATTACTACGACGACTACTACTACGACGATTTCTTCTTCTTTTAACGGACCGGCCCAGGTTCTCCTCTGATTGGATCAGCCCAGGCAGGGTTCGCTGTGCAGGTCTTCGGCTTTGATAGATGTGAGGCGGCTTTTCGAGACGTGTCCGTTGCGAGCGGTTGCTATCGTCGAGCAAGGCGTTGCCCGTGCTATCGTGAAGCAGGGCGTTTGCCGTGCTATTGTGTAGCAAGGCGCGTGCCCGCGTTCGATGATGGTCGTGCGTGTTGGGAACCACCCGCGGAATCTATGGGCGACCGCCGTCGCGTCCGATCGGCGAGATCGGACGCGACGCGGATCGCCCCGCAAAGATGGCCAACGCTTTGTCCATCGTCGACAGGACGCTACGTTCCGAAAAGCCGCCATGGGGCGGGAAAAAGGCAGTTTGTAGAGCGCTATCGTTCAGGCACCCGAATCGTTCAGGCACCCGACATCGTTCAGGCAGTCGGATGTTGTACAGGCAGTCGACATCGTTCAGGCTATCGGATGTTGTACAGACAGTCGGATAGCGTTCTGTTATTCGGATAGAATGAAGTGCCACAAGAATGGCACTCAATCATCAAATCGCGCCGGATTGTCCGGGCATTGGTGTCTGGCGTTCGGTCTTCTGGAGTGCGTGGCGGCCTGTCACCATCGCCAGTCCAGCCAGCACCTTCGTCGAGGCGGATCCCCAGTCGCCGTCGAAGAGTCCTTCAATCACCCCCGCGAGGATCGAGATAATCCCCACCCAGGTCGTTTTCTTTCTTAACAGGTCCATTGGTCAATTCCTCCAGCAATGAGTCCACATAATTGTCTTCTGACGTCTGCCACTTGGGTGGGGCGTGATAGTGCAGATGCACATGGCAACCGGTTGTGGTCACCACGATGGCTGACGTCGCAAGCAGCGTCAGCACGGTCTGGGCAAGTAGCGCCTGCACGGTCTGGTGTGAAGTTGATCTCACGCGTCGCATCAGTTATCGCTCTCGGTTTCAAGTGCCACTGAATCGGCGCCATTGCCCGGTGGCAGGATGTATGCGCCGTTGCCTGGTGGCAGGATGTCCGCACCGTCGCTCGGCGGGAGGACGTAGCTGAGGTCGGTGTCGGGTGCCCGGGTTCCGAGGCCTCTGCCGCGTGAGACGAAGGCTTTGACGTATCCGCCGGGTGCTTCCATTCCGAAGTGGAAGGGTGACCAGAGGGCGAAGGTGCGGGTTGGGAGGTAGCCCTCCAGTCTGTAGTCTACCCCCTCTCGTTCGAGTGCGACGACGGTTTGCTGGATGGTTCCTGCAAATTCGCTTGAAATCATTTTTCCGGTACATCCTGTGTTCATGCAGCCATTGAAGGCGAGCAGGAGCGGCAATGATGCGGTTAGAAGCTTGATATTCATGTTTTTCCCTTTCAAAACAAAGTTCCACTCAAAGTCCCACAAGGTTTGGTTTTACGAGAAATGATCCCACTCATTCCCCAGGTACGATGGTCCACCTGATATGTCTGGTTCTACCTTCATCTTGCTGCTGCTTTCGATTCAGGTTTTGATTTCGGTTTCGATTTCGATTTGGTATTGGTTTTTGATTTCGGTTTCGGTTTGAATTTTGATTCTGGTGCTGATTCTGGTGCTGGGTTTTTCCACAGGTAGTAGACGGGTTGCGTGCCGACGAGTCCTCTGAAGGTCTGGGCGAGGAATTGTGGCGATTGTTTATCTGCTCGTTCCTTTCCTGCTCCGGAGGTTGCCTGATACCACTGGCCTACTGCTTTTCGGACGAGTTTTCGGACGCGTGGTCTGCGTGCGACCTGGATGCTGAAGTCGCGGGCGAACGGGTCGACACCGAGTGCCTTGAGTTCTGCGAGCGCTCGGACCTGTGTGGCTGGTCTGTTGCATGTGCCGATTTTTGTCATGCCTGCTTTCTCGAATACGGGGTTGATGGCGCCCATGGCTGCCAGACACTCGACGTAGGTGGTGCCGACCATGGGGAGTGTTTTTCTGACGAATCGATGACCGATTCCGCATCCTCGGATGTCTGGGTGGATGACGAGGCGGCGTAGGATTCGGACGTGTTTGTTGAGTGCTTTGAGGTCGCGGACGAATCTTTTGTTTGTGGCGAGGTTGCGGAGTGCGAGGGAGAGGGGTGGATGGGCGTAGACGAGGATTCCGAGGATGTCGTCTGCGGATTTGTCTCTGAGGAGGAAGATTTTGGAGGTGAAACCGAGTTCGTCGGTTGTGCGGTAGTGTAGTGATGCGAACTGGTTGTAGTCGCGTTTTCGTCCGGGTGTGATGGTGAGTCGCTGGAGGAAGCTGACGGGTTTTGATTTTGGGGTGTGGGTTTCGACGGTGTACTGGCCTGAGGCGGTGAATCGTACGATGGTGTCGGGTTGGAGGTCGCGGAGGATGTCGTCGTTTGCGGCTGCCAGGATGAATGTGATTTTGTGTCGTGTGGCGAGTTTTCTTATGTTGTGTGAGATGGCGCGTGCGAGTCTTCGGTGTAGGTTTGAGCAGAATTCGTCGCAGATGAGTGGTGCTGATGTGTTTGAGGTGATGTGTCTTGCGATTGCTCTTGCGAGCTGTGCGCGGAATCGTTGTCCGTCTGAGAGCTGTGATGATGATTTGAGCCAGAGTGGTGATTCTGCGAGTCCTGCTGCGGCGAGGATGTTGAGGGCGACGTCGAGGGGTTGGTGGGGGGCGACGGCGTCTGCGATTGCGAGGTGGTCCGGGCAGTGGCACCGGTCTACAGCGTGTCCTCCAGGCAATTGTTGCGCAATATTATTGATTGCGGTTGATTTTCCTGACCCGGATGGTCCCAGGAGTAGTGTGATTTTGCCTGGCGCGAGCTTGATTTTGAGGTTTTCGAGGATGGTGGCGGGTTTTTCGGTTGCACCGAGTCCGAAATGAAGCCCGATTTCAGCGGTCCTGCGGGTTGGCCGGAGCCTGGTTTCTGGGAATTTGTGGGATATTGATAGTGTTTTTGTCGTATCCATGGGCTGCCTCCAGGGTCTGACTCCGTTTTGCCTCGTTTCCGCCCCCCACGCGGAGAGGCGGTCTGTCTGCTGGGATGTCGCCCTCGTCGAGGGGTTCATCCGGTCGGTGTCGGTATGTCCTAACACCATGCTAACTGTACATCATGATCGGCGTTGAGACAAGTAAAAAGTAATAAAAAAGCAATAATATCGTTAAGCATATGTTTGGCCATGGGTTATGGCCTGATTTTTTTTCTGGTGGGGGGTTGGATTGGTGAGTTCTGGGGCTGATTTGGTGTGTTCTGGGGTGCTGGGGCGTTTGACGGGTATGGTTGGGGGGGCGTTATGTGTTGAACTGCCACAGCCGGGGGCGGCTGTGCTACATTGCCCTCACGTTCACATCTGCGCCAAAGCTGTCGCAGTCCCTTGCGGTGGTTACAACCCGTCTTACAGTTGCTGCGCGGGCCATGGCAGGGGAAGATGTTCGACGCTTAGAAATGGTTCAACAGGATGAATCAGGCCTTTTGTCACTGTGGAAAGGGGATTGTTTTTGCCTTCGGATAGATTGAATCATCTGCTGCTTGAGACGCGTGATCGGGTTAAGGATCGTGCTACGCGCGCGGTGCTGAAGGTGTTGTCGCTTTCGGGGAGGTCGTGGCGTGAGGCAGACTATACTTCGGATACGCCTGCGATCGTTGTGGGTGGATGCCAACGGAGTGGTACGACGCTGATGCGTGTGTTGCTCGATAGTCATCCGAACGTCTGCTGCGGGCCTGAGAGTGATTTATTTTTGCCGCGTCCGATATTCGCGAAGCGTCTCGCGTTTCGCTTCGATCTTGAGGAATTGCGCGTGCTGGAATTTCGGCGTGGTTCTTCGTCGCGATCTGAGTTTATCGACAAGGTTTTTGGTGCTTATTGCGAGATGATGAATAAGCCGCGATGGGCTGAGAAGAGCCCGCCGAATGTGATGCAACTGGATTACATTTTCAAGCATTTTCCGAAGGCGCGTTTTATCCACATGATCCGTGATGGTCGTGATGTTGCGTGTTCTCTGCGTGTTCATCCTCGTCATAAGGTTGTGCGTGGTGAGCTTGTGAAGCGAAATACGCGGAATCCGATGGATATTTGCGTTCGTGAGTGGGTGACGAATGTTCGCCGTGGGATGATGTGGCGGGGTGATGAGCGGTATATGGAGGTGCGTTACGAAGATCTGACTGGTGACACGGAGGCGACTGTGCGGCGGATTCTCGATTTTATCGGTGAGCCGTGGGATGAAGGGGTGCTCGCGTTTCATACGTCTGAGAGCAGCTCGCGGGATGTGACGAAATTTCCTCAGAACCCTGAAGTGACGGGTAAGATTTACCAGTCTGCGGTTGCGAAATGGCGCAAGGAGATGAGTGCTGGTGAAGTGGAGCTGTTTCGTCGTCTTGCCGGTTCTCTGCTGGTTGAGCTTGGGTATGAGAAGGATGGCCGCTGGGGTTTGTAGTGCTTTGCTGGTGGAGGGTGGCAGGTAGTTGAACTGGAGCAGTGGGGGGGGGCGGAGTAAAAGTAGGCAGGGGCTGTTCGCCCGAACAGCCCTAGCCTGGGAGGGAGAGAAGGAGTTTATCAGCCCCCGGGCCTACCTCACCCTTTGGCACCGGGAACTATCGACACTCGGCCTTGATGCAAGCCGAGACGCGAACGGAAGAATGGGTACTGTTGGGAGCTGTGGTCATGACCACGCGTAGCCCCCTGTGGGCCAGCGTTCGCCCTGTGGACAGCCGCCCTGTGGATCAGCATTCGCTGCGACTTCAGACCTACGCGCCATCTTCTGGCTGCTGCATTTCGTCCATCGCATGACGCATCGTCCATCGCATGACGCACCTGGCCGATCCAAGTTGAATTAAAGTACCTATAATATTATCAAATTGC
>JAJRYY010000183.1 GCA_024275565.1 Planctomycetota bacterium | reverse complement strand
CCTCCCCATGCTTGGTGTCGGTGGTAAGCGACTGTTCCGCGTTGAATCTGCTGGTCCGAAACCGGAAGGCGTCACGCCCAGAATCCAGGAGGCCGCGCGTGCGCTGTGGTACGCTTATCTTGGGCTTACCCTGCTGGAGACGGTTGCGCTGCGTATCGCCGGGATGACCTGGTTTGAGGCGATCAATCATGCCTTCGCCACCCTTGCGACCGGCGGGTTCAGCACGATGAATGCCAGCGCCGGGGGCTACCGATCTGTCTCGGTTGACATCATCATCACCGTGTTCATGGTCGCAGCCGGTGTCAATTTCGGACTCTACTACCAGCTTCTGCACCGTCGCTGGAAAACCGTTCTGCAGGACACTGAACTGCGTGCTTACCTGGCGTTCATGGCGATCGGAACGACCATTGTTGCCTCATCCCTTTATGGGAACGTTATCGTCACGACGGCTGGCGACGAGGTCACAGCCGGCGTTGGAGCGGCGTTGCGATTCGGCGCGTTTCAGGTGGTCGCGGTTCAAACCACGACGGGTTTCTGCACCGCAGACTTCGATCAATGGTCTTTCGTCGCCAAAGCGACCATGCTCCTGCTTATGTTCGTGGGTGGGTCTGCAGGTTCGACCGGTGGAGGTGTCAAGGTGGTGCGCTGCCTGATCGCCGTGAAAATCATCATGGCAGAAATCGAGCATGTGTTCAGACCCAACGTGGTGCGTGCGGTCAAGCTTGGTAAAACCACGATTGACAGCGAAATGGCTCTCACCACGGTCACTTACCTGCTGGGGATCATCTTCCTCACCGCAATTGGTGCCATAGGACTTATGCTTCTGGAAGCCAATCAGCAGATCGACGCCACGACCGCCTTCACTGCCTCCATCGCAACACTGAACAATATCGGACCTGGTCTCGACCGCGTGGGTGCTACCTGCAATTACGCGTGGTTTTCGGACGCCGGCAAGTGGTTTATGTGCGGATTGATGGCGTTGGGTCGCCTCGAGATTTTCACCGTCATCGTTCTGTTCTTCCCCAGATTCTGGAAGAGCGACTAACGATATAACTCCCCCTGATTATACATTGACACTGGCTGCATCCGAGGCTAACCTCGCCGCGAGTTGCAGGGTCGGGCATGAATGACGGCGTACACGAGTCTACGCCGCCAACAGGTTTCTGGTGAAGTGGAAGGAGATTTATCAAATGCTTTACAACAAACGACTGCGGAAGCTTGCACTGACAGCTACCATCCTCGCAACGGGATTCCTGCCCGGGAGTTGCGCGCTGCAACTGCGCGACGCTGCTATTGGTGGAACGTCCAATTTTGTTTCAACAACGGTTTCGAACACGCTGACGAATCTCATCAACGTCGATCAGTTCTTCGCAAACAACAACTAGCTTTTGAAAAGCACCTGTTTCTTTTGAAAAGCACACGTTGCATCCCATTTGGCTGGACTTCCCATCTGGGTGGGCTTGATTGATTGCGATTAGAGATTAGCTGAAGAAACACAAGTGGGCTGCCGAGTGAAGATCACTCGGCAGCCCGTTCTCATTGATACTGTTTCAACAAAGCTACCGTTTCAACCGAAGCCACTGTTTCTACTGAAACTACCTTCTCAACCAAAACTACTATCTCAAAAAGAGACAGTCTCAATAGATGAGACCGTCTCACAGACGCGTGCTGGTCTGGTTTGTGGACAATTTGGTCTGGCCTGTGGACAATGGCTTGTCTCACACGGGGTCCGGCTCATCCGGCGGAACGACTACACGCGTTCCGTGATCGACTTACCCTGCAGGAACATATTCATGTAATCCCGACCGCCCGCCTTGGAATTCGTCCCTGACATGTTGAATCCGCCGAATGGCTGAACGTCCACGAGCGCCCCGGTGCATTTCCTGTTCAGATACAGATTTCCAACATGGAACGATTCACGCGCACGCTTCAACCGGTCCCGATCCCGCGAGTACAACGCACCCGTCAACCCATAGATCGTCCCATTCATGATCCGCAGACCGTCCTCAAAATCACTGGCTTTGATGACCGACAGCACGGGTCCGAAAATCTCTTCCTGGGAAATCCGAGCACCAGCATCCAGATCCGCAATGATCGTCGGCGGGATAAAATGACCACCGGAGGGCACTTCTCCATCGGACAATACGACACGCCCCTCGCCCTTGCCCACCCCGATATAATCGTTGATGCTCTTGAACGCAGCCTCGTTGATCACCGCACCCATGGAATAATCGTCACCGCCGACACACGTATCGCCAACCGTCAGCTTGCGACTCTGCTCGACAACGCTTTCCAGCACCTCGTCATACACCGAATCTACCACCACCAGTCTCGAACAGGCTGAGCATTTCTGACCCTGGAACCCAAACGCACCCGCCACCGCACCCGTAGCAGCCGCAGCAAGATCGGCGGTCTCATCGACCAGCGTCCCGTCCTTACCGCCCATCTCGAGGATCACCCGCTTCACCCAGATCTGCCCCTCATTCACTTTCGCAGCCCGCTCATTGATCCGAAGCCCAACTGCCATCGAACCCGTGAACGCCACCATCCGCGTCAATGGATGATCCACGATCGTCTCGCCCACATCACCACCACCGCCCGGCACGAAATTCAACACGCCCGGTGGCAGACCCGCCTCCGTCAGAATTTCTACCATCTTGGCGGCGATCACCGGCGAATCGCTCGACGGCTTCAATACCACAGTATTCCCCGCCACCAAAGCAGCCACCGACATCCCCATACAAATCGCCAGCGGGAAATTCCACGGCGGAATCACGCCGACCACTCCCAGCGGTATGTAGTGGACACTGTTATCCTCATCCGCAAAGGGCGTCGTCTCATGCCGACCCGACAAACGAATCATCTCCCGGGCGTAAAATTCGCAAAAATCAATCGCCTCGCAGGTGTCCGCATACGCCTCCAGCCAGGGCTTGCTCACCTCGTAACACATCCAGGCAGACAGCTCATACACCCGCCGTCGCATGATGGCAGCCGCACGCACCAGAATCATCGCCCGCTCGAACGGATCGACCTGCGACCAAGTCTCAAAACGCTTCGCCGCCGCACGAACCGCACGGTCAGCCTGTTCCGGACTCGCCTTGGCGACCTCGCCCACCACGCGATCCAGCTTACCCGGCGAAATCGACTGAAACGTCCCCGCTCCGGAGACCGACTCGCCATCGATCCACAGCGGATAACTCTTCCCCAGTTCCCGCCCCACAGACTCCAGAGCAGCCAACATCCGCGATCGAGCGTTCTCGTCTTCGCCAAAATTCACATACGGTTCAGGTGTATAAGCAGGTAGCATCAGCCCAGTTTCTCCAGTTCGAAATCGTATTCCCACACGTCCTTGTGTCTCTTGACCATCCTCATCGTGCGACGCACATTTGGGATAATCCCGGAAAGATGCAGAATTGTCGAGGGGTCTGCCCCAGCTCGGCAAACATCGCCAAAACAGACCGACTCCACGCCTCAGGGAAGCTCCTTCAACGCCTCAATACGCGTGGTGTAACCAGCAGACAGAATGGCTTCGACGACGCGACGGCGGACCGCGTCATCACCCCGCGAAACATTCATTGTGGCTGAACGATCCTCATAACTGACGCGAATCCCCGAAACGCCATCAATCTCAGCAAGCGAGGCAGCCAGGATAGCTGTACACCCCTCACACGTCATCCCCTCGACAGGAACCAGAATCGTAACACCGTCGACCGCCATGGCAGTCTCAGTCGCCACAGGTGTCCCCATCAAATACCCCACATAGTTGGGAAAGAGCAGCATCGCCACAACGAAAAAAGTCGCAACCCACAACATGGCCTGATTCATACGACGGACCCGTAGCGAAGGGGTGGAGCAAGATCCTTCCGCACAACAAGACTTGCGCCAATATTGAAAATAAAAGCCCACGCCCAGCAATCCCACCGCACACACAAGGAACAACGCTCGCCATTCCTCAAAAAAACCTGCTACCCCAGCAGCCGACGCTCCAAAGGCAAACAACACGAGTGGCAGCCAGCAACATGCAGACGCGAGAATCGCAGCCGCAACAGACCCCGCAACAGCCAGCATCCCAGAACGATTCGCCGCTCGATCGACATCGCCGCGCTCTCCGGTCGATTCCACTCCCGAGCAGCAGCCCTCATCGCACCCTGTCAATTCACCACCGGTCGAATCACCCCCGGCTGAATCACCCCCGGCTGAATCCTCCCCGGCTGAATCCTCCTCCGCAAGCTTGCCCTGACCTGCCAATACTGCATGCCCCTGACGACCCAACTCCGCTTCGACAAATCCACGGACCGTCGCAAGACAGCAGCAACCCATCGGATTGGTATGCTCACATCGACACCCGTCACCCTCCATATCCGCCTTGATCCGATCGAGTACCGTCGATCGCCCCGTATCGGATATCTCCTCGAAAATCGACTCAATGCTATGATCGAAACAATAGCAGACAGGGCGTGGTGCGACCGTCTCCTTCACACCGAATCGCACAACCAGAGAAGACTTGTCGAAACACGATCGCCGAGCGTCGAAATAGACCGTGGAGCAGTCCGGAGATACACACACAAAGTATGGACCGTCTGAAACGCCCCCTCGCAACTCCTCACGCACAAGACTGTGAAGTGTCACAAGCTTGACACTCCGACCAGGATTCCCGCACGCCGGGCAAACAGCATCCATCAACAATGACTCCCGTTCCGCGCCAAATGCAATGCTTATCCCCCCAGTTCACGACTCCGCTGAAACGCCGCCAGAACAGCGGCTTCCACATCCTCAAAGAAACCCTTCGACGCAAACGCCTCCATGGCAGCCTGCGTCGTACCACCCGGCGACATGACCTTTTGGCGCAAATCCTTCGGAGAATCGTGCGTCTCCAGCATCATCCGGGCAGCCCCAAGACACGACTGCTTCGCCAGAAGTGATGCCTGCTGCTCCGTAAGACCCGCTTTCACGCCCCCCGATATGATCGCCTCCGCAAAGTAATAAAAATACGCCGGGCCCGACCCGGAGACAGCCGTCACCGCATCCATCAACCCCTCTTCTTCAATATGCAGACTCTTGCCCCCCGCATCAAAAATCCGCTGAGCACGGAGCAGATCCGCCTCCTGCGCATATCGCCCCGGATGAACGCCAGCCATCCCCGCACCCACATGCATCGGTAGATTCGGCATGACGCGGACGACCCTGGCTTTGATCCCCGGCAACTGCTCTTCGATCGTTCGCGTCGAAACACCCGCCATGATCGAAACCAGCACATGGTCCTCGCGAATCAGGTCAGCCATCCCCCGAAGCACCTCACGATGAACCTGAGGCTTGACCGCCAGGATCAGAATATAGCTCTCCTTGGCCACCTGGCGATTGTCCTCGGTCACCTCGATATGAAATCGCTCCCGAAACAACCGCCGCCGAGGTTCATTCGGATCAGACACAATGATCCGATCATCCAGCAACACGCTGTTCCGAAGCAATCCATGCACGATCCCCTCAGCCGCATTCCCCGCGCCAATCACCCCAATTTCATACTGCGTGTGCATCAACGAGACTCCAATACCTGGTTTCTACCGACTTCATCTCCACCGATTCTATCCACCACGCCAATCACTCACAATCACACCGAAGACCATTGGGAATAGACACGAAAAAACCGCGCCCGGAAGGACGCGGCTTGATAAATCATATCGTTGATAATGGGCAGACCGTTGCCTGCAGCAAACCAGACCATCCCGTCTCGAAAGGCCAACCTCCGCCGCCCACCACCACCTGCCGTCTGCCGCCACTCAGAGCACCCTGCTCACCGGACGACCTGCTCACCGGACGACCTGCTCACCGGACGACCTGCTCATCCAGACGACGACCTGCTAACCAGTCGCCCTACTCATCCAGGTAGAACGGACCGCCGAGAATCTCATGAACAGACACATTGTTTCGCACGATCAGCTGCCTGTTGAAGACATCAATGCTGCCATCACCGCCATTGTCTACCCAGGACTCCGGCTCGACTGTCTGCCGAATCCATTCCAGAATTTCGTCAATCCGCTCGTCGTCGTCCTCGTCATTGTTCTGGTTGTTCTGATTGCCACCACCACCACCCTGCTGACCAAAGACCGACTGCACCTGGGTATTCGCACCACCACCACCACCACCGCCTTGCTGCTGCTGCTGCTGAAGGTTGATTTGCGGCGACCCAAAGAAATTCTCTACCTCGAAGAAAATGTCCTCAATGTTGTAAATCCGGGTATACAGTTTCCGATCAAAATCGGTTTTCGTCGAGATGCGAAGCGTGTTTCCAGAGCCCAGATAACGCACAGGATCAACATCAGAAACCTGATCCAATACTTCGTTCAGGACCTCAGCCACCGTCGTATCCTCCATCTGCAACGTCACAGGTGAATCCTCGTCAATACTCTCGGTAGACAACGCTTTCCATCGCGGAATCACATTGATCTTCCTGGGGAGTTCCGACCCCTGTGCGCGAAGCCATTCAAAAACATCGCTCAACGGCGTATCTTCAAAGTTCACCGGTTCTGTCACACGCTTGGTCAGCAATGCCCGCAACGGAGACACTTTGCTGGTACCAACACGCTTGCGATCGGTAGACCGCTTCCCTGCTCCACGCTCACTCCTGCTGGACCCAAGGTTGAAACCTGTGCGATCCTGGGCAACAGCCGTCGACGTGAACAGTCCTGGCGAAAGCTCTGCTGCAAACGAAATTATCGCCACCACGATGAGACTCTTCAACAGTGTTGACTTAAACATCAGTGTTGACTTCAACATCTCAGACGCCTCCGAAGGAAGGACTCAAACAGAACCTGCCACAGCTGACAAGTCCAGAACACGACACCAGCCGGGTACTACCAGCCGAATGCTACCTGGCTGGGTACTAATACCCAGACCACGCTACTACGACGAATATAAACAATATCATGAGGATTGCCAACGACGCTCTATCAATTGTAGGCAAATACCTGATCGTGTACAAAATGCCCGGCTGCGATCCTCGAGCGACAACCGGCTACCCACAAACGCAAACCTGATGAACGCGCCAGCAATCCGCCATAAATCAGCACAAATCAGCGAATCTGCGCGATAAGCCTCGACATATCCTCAACGCCAAGGGCGCCGCAAAAAACATACGTCTCGCTCCCCCCCTGCCAGGCAACAACCGTCATCCCACCCCCGTCACACACGTAACGATCTTGAAATCCCTTCGTCGGTTTGATGCCGAATACCTTGGATATCGTAAATATCGACAACAACCTCCCGTCAGATATACGCTCGTAGACCAAATGTGCCCCGGCAACACCATTCAGTCCGCATCGATCAGCACTTTGAAAATTAAACCCCTGCTTCGATAAGTCCGGAGCCATCACTTTCAGGCTCAGATCGGTGCTTAATCGCGTACCAGACCCCGCCGCATTCCGGGGCAGGCCTGCCATGTGGTGCTTTAACCCCATTTGCGTACACGCCAGATGCTGCGCCCGACTGGCTGAGACAAATTTGGCTTCGAACGCGTTTTTCGGACCTAAAAGCTCCGCCTTCTCAAAAAGGGTGGATCCCAGCAGAACAAACGCAATGGCAGCAGCCATCCCCAGCGGCACGACCCACTTCTGAAACCCAGCGGTTTTCCCCCGTCCCGACAGACTACCCCCATCCGAACCCGATCCTTCCAAACCAGCCGCTCCCGGACCAGCAGATTGCAGGTCCGCAGATTCCTGTCGAAGCCGAGCCTGGATCTCACCGGCCAATCCGGACGACGCGCATTCCTTTTCAAATGCTACGCGCAATCGTTCTTTCAGAGGGTCGTTCGACACCGTCTTCATCCCTTTCAGCCAATCGTCGCCTCGCCCGCCACTACACACACTTACACAACTGCACACGGTACTGTCGAATCTTCACGCTTTTCGGCGTAGATTCTGATGATCGGCAAAATCCTTCAGCTTCGCTCCGAGCAACTGCCGTGCGCGGTATAACCGGCTCATCACTGTCCCCACCGCACACTCACAGACCTCGGCAATTTCCTTGTAACTCAGCTCCTCAAACGCCCAGAGCAGGAGTACCTCGCGATACTCCGGCTGGAGCGAATCCACAGCGTGCTTCAATTCCTCATCGATGGCGTCCCAGTCGATGTTCTCCAGTCCCGGGATCGGATCTTCCGGACTCTTCGATTGCGATGGAAACTGGTCGAAACTCACTTCGTCCAGCAGCACCGGTTGCCGGTTGGCCTTACCCCGAAACGTGTAAAACGTGTTGTGCAGGATCTTCAGCAGCCACGGCTTTACACCGTGCTCGCGTAACTCAAATTTCTCGAACGCCCGAAACGCCCGGACGTACGTCTCCTGCACAAGGTCGTCGGCTTCCGCCTGATCCCTCGTAAGCCGTCGCGCCATCCGGAAGACATTGTCCAGATGCGGAAGGGCGTGCTCTTCGAAGCGCTTGACCAGAGATTCCTGCATGTCGCGATCAACTTCTCCAAATAGCGCGACGCCAAGACCCTTCCAGCCCTTAAAACGCTCCGGAAAGGCCTATCTATTCCCAAATTCACGGATTTCGGGGATTCATAATCGGCAAAATCTGCTGATCGCAGGTCCGATTCCACTTGCCTGATGCATCCAAAATCCACACGAACCACACATCCAGATGCTACCCCCATCGCCCCATCTTGGACAGCCATCGCCCTGTACCCCTCTCCGGCTGGGATCCCACAGTCGGTAGAGGTTGTGGTGCATGGAACGGCCACAGCCGGGGGCGGCTGTGCTACATACGCGCTTACGTTCGCATCTCCGCCAAAACTGTCACGGACCCGACCCGCCACCGCGCAACCTTGCGCAACAGCGTGGTGCACCCGTTTTCCCCTGCGTATGTTTGAGGCGGTGATGAAAAGAGAGCGAGGGGGGGGGGCGCACGACGTCGTCACCCCCCTCGCGCTGTGGCATTAAATGTCTACGGACTACTTTCCGCTTTCAGAGCGGCGTCTTCCACTTTTCGGGAAGCTTTCATAGCCTTCTTCTCTGCTTTTCTGGCGACGCGTTCCTGTTCTTCGTAGCCATTTTCCGAGTACAGCAAAGTTGGGTGCCAGAGTGCCCACCGTTCTTTGCTGCCCGGACGCGGCAGAGCACACTCGGGACAGAGGCTATGCTCGTGTGGACACCCTTTGAGCGAATACAGACATCCCCAGCAAAGCTCTTCGTCCAGCGCTCGCTTCAAGAGTTTCTTCTCGCGGTAATATGCGTAGAAAAACGCAATCGCCTCAATCGACAGCGCTGCGAAGATAACCACCCCAAAACTGAGATTCACAAATTGATCAGCCCTTAATGGGCGCCAAGGCTCGGCAACAATCAACATGACGATCATAGCAGATGCAGCGAGTCCTGCTGTGATTCGCAGACGCACCACTCCGGGGGGAAGACCTGGAAATTTCGTTCTCTTCATCATAAAACGATGCAGTTGTTTAGGAGAGTGCAACAGCCATTATATTTTCTGAATGCTGCGCGAATGTTTATTCTATAGCGAGCATTGGCTGCCTGTACGCAAAAATGGTACGCGGCCGTAAAAGCACCAATGACCGCACCTACGCAACCCGCAGCTCCATAGGCGCAACATACAGCGTTGCCGACTCCCGGGAAAAAAGAACATACGCCAGCACCTACAAGGCAACAGGTCACTCGCAGAGGCTATGATACCCAAAATACCCGTTGTCAGGTGTTGCACTCGGCATGTATTTACCATAGCACTTCTAACATCCGTTGCATCGCTCAGGTCGTCTATAATATCTCGTAGACAGGTATCGAGAACCTTGCCGCCGTCAAACTCAACCAAATCGCGCGGAGTGTTACTGTCTAGTGATGACGGGACTTATTCAATTGGCACGGATGAAAAAAGTGTGCAGGGTGTGATAACTTTCTGCGTGCCGGGTTCCCCAATACAAAATTCAAAGTCGCCCAATACGATACGGGCGATCACCTCTGCGTCCCGCTCGGTCTGAAGGTAATAATTCGGATTCAGTTCGGTGATAACAACGTCAATATCCGCACCAAAATCAAGATTGAGGTGTATGGTATAGCGCGATTTGGTGGCCGCTACCCAAAGACCATTTGGAGATTGGAACCAGACAGCGCGTGTGCTGGTGATGAGATCGTCAGGGGTCGGTCCCTGGTCGAAGGAATCCATGGCGACTGATTCGTAACGCACGACCAACGATTCTGTCGAGATACTCTCCAACCACGGCTCCATGTTCAGCCCCACGATCGTGTTGCCGTCCATGAAAACGTATTCCGGTTGAAAATTATCTACAAAGTTTTGCGCGGAAGTGTTAGAGGATAAATTTTGGGCATGGAAAATACGCATCTTATTGTTACCATAGTCTATTGTAAAAAGCGCGTCCTCCCCCCATTCCCATGTGTCGGAGCCAATCGCCTCTGATGGCGGCATGAACGGGTACTCCCCGACCACCCCATATTCCAGACCACTCATGATCTCAATCAGAGTGAACGGTTCAAACGTATCGACGTTCGGTTCTACCCCCCCCCCGCAAAAGCGATGGGTCCGAGACCAAGGGTGTGGACCAGCACGACGACGGTGACATGATGCATCCTCTTCATCAGACGATTTGCCTTCATCAGAAAACCTCCTGTTTTCCTCATTTCCCACTGGGGCGAAGCATACCCGCATGGGCACATCTTTTTCGCCCGATATGGAGCATATTCCCCAGAGACACCCGGCGTCAAGGAAAATATACAGCGTGAGTTGCAACGGGTCTGTGATCCCCCCCCACCACCGGTCGGGGTTTTCTGTTATCGGTCAGCCCCTGGTCTGCTGGAAATTCCCGCGACCAGAGCGCCGTTGCAGGAGGACCCCGCCCCTGCTGTGCATCCGAAACAGTGACCGGCGGTGTGAATCTCGCGGGACTCCAGCAGCGAAGCGTCCAGATCACGGATGTGCGCGGGCAGTCCATGGGTGAGAGGAATGTCCAGTACCTGATTAAAATCGCAATCGAACAGGCGTCCGTCATACCCTACCGAGAGGGTCCGTCTGCACATCAGCCCGTCTGCTGCATCAGGATTGAACGCCCCCACGAGTTGATTCATGTATTCTGACCACTGCCCCTCACGCCTCAGGTAATGCTCGAAGCGGTGGATGGGCATGTTGTTCATCGCGAGAAGCCGGTCGAACACGATGTTGTATCGATCGAACAGCTCACGTTTGTATCGTTGTTCCAACGCATCCTGGGGTCCGCCAAGATCGGTCCCGGACGGGTTATAGACAAGGTTCAGCGTCAACCCCGATTCCGGTTTCCCATATCCGAGGGCGTTGAGCTTCTGCATGGCTGCGATGCTTTTGGCGAAGCTTCCGATTCCCCGCTGGCGATCCGCAATCTCCTCCTGGTCGGAGGGGAGTGAGGCTGTGATCTGTATGCGGTGCTTCGCAAGAAATTCGGGCAAATCTTCGTAGCCCTGCTCATAAAAGATGGTGAGATTGCAGCGATCCACAACGCGACAGCCAGCCCGAGAGGCTTCGCTCGCAAGATACCGAAAATGCGGGTTCATCTCCGGGGCACCGCCGGTGATGTCCAGTGTCTCAATGTCAAAGCGTCGCAGGGCGTGAAGCACATGCTCCACGGTTTCGAGCGTCATTGCCTCCGTCCGATTGGGACCTGCCTCGACGTGGCAATGGTGACATGCCTGATTGCAGCGTTTTCCAAGATTGACCATGAGCGTGGTCAGACCCAGTGCGCGGAGTTCACCTGGCTGGCGGTTCGTGGCGTGTCCGGTAAAGCACCGTCCACCGGTGTTTTCGATCGCCTGGGGCGGGAGTATAGGTTTCTCACGATCAACGACCGATTGACTGGTGGCGTTCTGGTGTATATGTGACAAGAATGAACACGATTCGGATGGCATGTCGTTGCCGCCGAACAGCAGTTCCAGCGCGCTCCAGAATTCCCTGATCCACGTCTCACTCGCAACCGTAAGCCCGTTGTCAAGATCGTTCATCCAGAATCGCGACCATGCACGACCTCGCCATGATCGATAGGTCGCGATTGCATCTTCACCCGTTTTCCCAGCCTGCGGACGCGGGATGCCATAGGACAGGTCGCCTTTGAGGAATTGAATCTCCGTTTCAGGCCCGGCGCATGGGCAGTGCGAAAAGACCACACTCTGCGACGGAAGGTGGTAGGTAAACGCAACAGCAACCAGCACGCCAGCCTGCAGCAACAGTGCGTTCGTGGGGAAGATAACCTGAACATAATCACCGTCCAGATCTTTGATCAGTCCGGGCTGTTCAAGCACGGTGAACCCGCCTCGATGTGCATAGGCAGACTCAACCTGCCATGCGTCACTGGTGAGAATACTTTCGAGGATCGCAGCGTGCTGTTTGCTCAGTGGCGGAGCAGGGTGCGTGAGCTCTGGAACAGGTGTCGCAACGATTGCCTTGCGACGCAATGACGGGTCCGGACCGTCAAAGAACGGGCTGCCCCACTTGCATTGTGTGCATCCCGAGCAGAAATATAGACGCTGCAAGGACCAGTAATAGCCTTCTCGCCACCGCCGCCCCGCTTCCTCCTGCCCAAGGGTGGGACGTTCCTGAATGAAGCGATCCCACAGGGCCAGTTTGTGCTGGATGATGCGCCGGTTGGCCCGGTCACCATCTGCGCCCTCCTGAGATTTGGGAGCAGCCATCGGTCCGTCGAGATGACGAACGAGCGGGTTCACGCCAGGACCAGCATGCATCGGATGCGCGTACAGCGTTCGACTTGCTTCGCGATCGTAGAGGCAGACCACCGCCGCAACCGCACCATCAACAACGGGTCCGCCAGTCACAGGGAACATCAGACGTACGAGGGATCCGGAGAGATCTTTACAAACGATTGGCTGCGACTCCACGCGCAGACCCTTGCGATCGAGCAGGGACTGCAACGCACGCATCGGTGAGCTCTCGAGCACCTACTGGAGAATGATCTCAGTCTCGGATTGTCTCTTTGCGACGACCCGGAGCGAGCGGGCGTCGTTGTTCTTGAGCAAACGGTGCATCGTCACCTTTCCGGCACATCCTGCTGCCTGCGACCGTGGTGCAGGATACACTAATTACGCAATACAGGCCAATCCACTACCCCGACGCGCAAGCGCGACCTGTACGGACCGCTGCGATAGATACGCTGCGTCGCTTTGATGTAATCCTCGTGTTTCGCGTCGAAAATATTGTCCACGTACGTCTGCGGATTGCGGTCCACCAACGGAAACCAGGTGCTCTGAACCTGTACCATGATCCGATGGCCTGCTTTGAACGTGTGCAGACAATCCTGCAGTGGCAGTTGAACCAGGGTCGGTTCATTCGGCACGAAGGGTTCGGGATGCTCATAGCTGTTGCGATAGCGACCACGGATCACCTCGCTGCGAACCATCATCTGATACCCACCGTAAGGACGTGTCGGCTTGATGCCCTTCGGATTCGGTTCATCCTGCGGAAACACGTCGATCAGCTTCACCACCCAGTCCGAATCCGTCCCGGACGTCGAGCACCAGAGATCAGCCAATATCGGACCCGCGAGCGTCACATCATGCTCCAACGGTTCCGTCTGATACACCAGCACGTCAGGCCGACGCCCCGCAAACCGCTGATCGTCCACCATATACGCCCGCGTCATACCAGTCACAATCTCCTCGGTATAGGGGACTGGTTTATTCGGATCGCTCACATACGCGTCAAATGCCACAGTGCCATCCTGTGACACCGTATCATCAAAGCTCAATCCGCCCTCTTCACTGAAATAGAGCGACCGTTCTGTCATATTCTCCGGCGGCCAGGCGTCCATCATATGCCACCGGTTGGCACCTGTCTCAAACACGACAGCCTCCGGAAGCGTCATATCCCCTTCGCCCTTCAAGAAGTGCTTAAAAAATACCAGCTCCACATGCTCCCGGTAATACAGAGAATGCTTCGCCTCAAATGCGATATTTCCAAGTCGATCACCGTCCCCCCGTGCCCAACCACCGTGTGCCCACGGACCCATCACGAGGATATTGAACACCCCCGGATTCTTTGCTTCCACATTGCGATAGATTTTCAAGGGTCCATACAAATCCTCGGCGTCGAACCACCCTCCCACAGTCATGACAGCCGGTGCGACATTCTTCAAATGGGGCAATATATTTCGTTCCTGCCAGAATGCGTCATAATTCGGGTGCTGCATCGCGTCCTGCCAGAACGCGATTTCCCCCTTCATATATTCCTCTTCCAGCTCACGATGCGTCTTCTCCAGGAAAAACGCATATCCGTCCGGTGTACCATGATCGAACCGCTGCCAACCCTCCATCGTCAATCCAGGTCGAGCTTTTCCGAACGAGACGAAAAAATTGAACCCGTGCGGGAGAAACACAGCACCATGATGATGGAAATCGTCGAAGTACCAGTCCGCAATGGGAGCCTGCGGCGAAACTGCTTTCAACGCGGGGTGTGCATCGATCATCCCAGCGGCTGCGTAAAATCCCGGATAGGAAATACCCCACATGCCAACTTTTCCATTGTGGTTTTCAACATTCTGGAGCAACCACTCAATGGTATCGTATGTGTCAGAGCTTTCGTCTATATCCGATGGCGAATTTTTCACATCCTTATGGGGTCGCATATTCACGAAATCGCCCTCAGACATATAACGCCCGCGAACGTCCTGATGTACAAAAATAAATCCTTCGCGGACCATCTTTTCACTGCATCCCAGCCGACCCCTGGGAAGCACATCCGGTTCGTAAGGACGCGTGGAATACGGCGTACGAAACAGCATGAACGGATATGTCTGCGTGCGGTCCTTCGGGGAGTATACTGTTGTGAACAGCGTCACACCGTCGCGCATGGGTATGCGATGCTGCTGCTTGTCATAATGAGATGTAATATAGGTTGCAATATTGTCGGTAGTTGTCGCCAAGGCTGCCGTGGCGTTTTCTCCTGACACAGATACCGATACCGCAGCGTCGCCACTGACGCACCCTTGTACTGTCCAGCCCAATAACACCAAAGCTACGGCGCTCACCGATCTGTACGCATTTCGACCCATGGTTACCCTTCCATTGTATAATTTTGTGGCGTGAATTCCGCCCTGCACTGCTCGAAACTAAATATTCTCGCCGGAGAAAAATGCAGCACCCATACGATCTGCCATTGGTTGATTCGAGAAAATCAAGGGAAGCAGGTAGTGGATGTCGGTATTGGGGGGTCGGAGGTAGTCAGCCATCTCGGTACGCCAGGCTGCGTTGAATGCCATCAGTTCGTCCTGGGGACTCGTCGCAGCCAGTGCTTTGTCGATGACTTCAACAGCTATTTTAGCGGACCACATCGCCGGGTAGATTCCCTCACCGCTGATGGCTGCCACAAATCCGCCAGCGTCACCAATCACGAGTGAACACTTGCCGACGTGCGTATCCATGGAAAGTGCGGTGGCGGTCGGGCTGGGCACTGGGATGGCTGCTGCGGCGGCGCGCGTGAAATCCTGCGAGACGAGTTGTTTTTCATGCAGATGGCGACAAACCATGACAAGTGAGGGGATAACGTCCTTCCGATCTGCCATCGTCTGAACGCCGATCGAGATGCGACCGTCGAGGGCGGCAACCATGGCGAAACCCGAGAATTTGTCGATTCCAAGGACAATCCAGACTGTCGGTTTTTGTAGCCTCTTGTCTTCGGCGTGGACATGCGCGGTCCACCCACCTTCAACATAAGCACCACCCGCGTACAGAACGCTCCTCAACAGGGGCGAACCGCGACCGGCTGCGAATACCAGAATTCGACCGGACATGGGTGCATGGTCCTCAAATCCCAGCGTCACGGATTCTTCATTCTGCTTAATCTCCGTCACAGGGTGCTGATCGAAGAGGGCGACACCCGATTTTTTAGCAGCTTTGATGAGCATCGCATCGAAATCAACCCGCTCAATCAGATGCCCCGGAGACGCATCCAGAGCAGGCGAAGCGGATTTCTCGAAATCAGCCGTATAGAAGGCAATTTCCTTGAAGGGCTTGGCCTTGGAACCCGAAAGAGACACGCCCATTTCCTTCAGAATCGGTTCGACCCCAGCGCTCAACCATCCAGCACACTCAGCCGATCGCGGAAATTTCGCGGCATCGACAAGGGCAACCTTGCGATCCCGAGAAGCAAGCAGGGTGGCTGCCGTCGCACCTGCAGGCCCGGACCCTACGACAATCGCATCAAACAATTGCTTATGATCGATCACGAAGCGACCCCGTTGTTAAAAAATGACATACAATGATACCCCCTCATACTATGGTACATCCAACTGATTCCAGAGTGCTCGTTCAGCCTCTGAAAATTTCTTCAGACTGGCTCGAATTTGTTCGCGGACATCCTCAAGTGCGGGATCATCGTCTGGGATCGCACCGCTGTTCGCTTCAAGAAGCGCTTCGATCGCCTTGATTGACGCATCAAGATCTGCAGACGCTTCAGCGAAAGATCGAGCCGCATCGAAAATGTAACTTTGCCTGGATTCCTTCTCACCCGGCTCGTGGATGAGTCGCCACGGATTCTCGCGGAGATTCTTAAGCAGCAGCTTGATATGGACGCTCGCCTCGTCCGCATTCTTCAATATGCTCTGTACATGCCCCTCACCCATGGTCGCGACGCGGTCTGCTTTTTCGGTGATGGATCGAACATCGACGAGTGAGTGCTCCAGAAGTTCAAAGGACCGATGCACCTGCGACAGAAGGCTTTCCGCGTCACCGCGATTCAACTCGGCAACAAGGGTGGGAATCACGTCCTTCTCAATCTGCCCGCTGACGCTGGCGACATTCTGAACAGTATCATGAATGCCTTCACGGTTCTCCACCAGCAACGCTGCGAGCGTTTCGAGCGATACATCGAGATGGTCAAGCCCCTGATGTATCTTGGCCAATATCATCCCGTCATCCGTCGGATCGAGTTGACCATTAAGTGTTCGCGATATGGTGTTGATATGATCGAGGATAGCTCCGATTTTGCTGATGATCGCAGCTTCGCGCGTGGGGTCCAGACTATTCTTCAACGACGCTGTCATCTCGTTGAAATCGCTCAGACTATGATGAATCTTGCCCATCAACGTCTGCCCGGAAGGATCCAACTGACCCTTGATCTGAGAGATGAGACTCGTCGGATCATCGTTATCAAATTCGTCCGTTATCATCGCGATGCTGGCTGAGAAGTCAGACGTATGCGCGAGCACCGGCGTTCCCGGTTCGAGCGGTGCAGGGTCAAGACCCCGGCTGACCACACGAAGCAAACCATCGTCTCCAAGCAATTGACCCTCGACCACAATCTTACAATCCTTCCGCAATCCGATGGAGGGATCGACCATCCCGCGAACTTCAAAGTAGAGGTAGTCTTTGATGTTGAGGTCGTCCGGTGCGACGTCTTCGATCATATGGACCGAGACAACCGTCCCGATCTGGACCGGACCGCAGATAATCGGGGCACCGGATTTCAGACGCGGAAGCTTCCCTTCATGCTGCATACGCACCACGATCGGGACCCGATCGCCGAAAGTTCCGGAACCAACATAAATGACACCACCGACAAATAAGGCGGCGGCGGTGAGGACCACGAGTCCGAGGATAAAATCGTTGCGATGAGCTGCCACTGTCCATGTCCAGGCTGTGGGTGATGCGTCCGTCGGGGCGATTCTCCGAGCAGTCGCGCTTGGCTGGTGTCGCCGCAAAAAGGATAAGCCGCCACACAAGCGTCCATTGTCAGTCTGGCATCATACGGGATGATTCGCGATTGGCGAGGGCGCCGCCTGTCAGGACCGGGTGTGCGACAGTATGGGCAGCATTTTAGTGCGACGGGTGGGTGGCGTACACCGCAGAAAGGGCGGGTGACCACATCGCAGAAACCAGGATCAGCCTCAGGCCGTCGGCGGCAGGCTGCAGGAAGATTGACCCCGCCGGGAGAGATACTGCTGGTGATAATCCTCCGCACGAAAAAAGCGACAAGCCTGCTCGATGGTCGTAACGATCGGACCATCGAATCGCCGGGATTGGATCAATTCATCCATCAAGACCTCAGCCAACCGCCTCTGGGCATCGCCATAAACGAAGATGGCCGATCGATATTGCGAACCAATATCAGGCCCTTGACGGTTCAGCTGGGTCGGATCGTGGCAGGTAAAGAACACCTCAAGCAACGCCCGATACGGTACGACAACCGGGTCGAATCTGACATGAACGACCTCTGCGTGACCAGTACCTCCGCTGCAGACCGATTCATAAGACACATCATCCGTCGATCCGCCAGCGAACCCCACAGCCGTTTCGATCACGCCGGGGACAGCTCGAAACGCCTCTTCAACACCCCAGAAACATCCCGCACCAAACATCGCCTCTTCAATCGATGCCTCTTCAATCGATTCACCTTGCTCACGCGACATCCGACAATTCCCTTCACACGTCAAACACCAGCCACGTCAAACACCAGCCTCGTCCAAAACCTCGATCCGAGTGTTTCGATCCAGCGACAACAACGATCGTTCGCCATCATCTTTCAACAGGTCGACCCGCACCAGCCAAAGCTTATCGTCCTTCCCATGGGCAAACCATGACCCGGTCGGTTTCGGCTGAACGGAAAGAATAACACCCTCCACCCGAGTCTCCCAAGGCCCCTCGCGACGCTCGATGGTCTGGGCAATGCAGACACGCATTCCGGGTCGCACGTCGTGTTCCAACATGATAAATCGCTCCTGTTACTTCAGATACCCACTATCTCAAACACCCACTCCAGCCACATCAGTCTAACCCGCCCCCGACAGGAATGCCAACCCATCACTGGT
>JAJRYY010000182.1 GCA_024275565.1 Planctomycetota bacterium | reverse complement strand
GATTGAAATGTTGATTGAAATGTTGATTGAAATGGTGCTTGAAAATAAGGGATGACGATGAGCGATATCACACTGGAGCAGGCGAAGGTCGCTGTTAAGGCAGCCATGGAAAAATCGAGGGCGATGGACGTGAAAATGAACATCGCGGTGGTCGATGCCGGGGCAAATCTGAAGGCATTTGCACGCATGGACGGAGCCTGGCTTGGCTCGATCGACATCGCACAGCGCAAGGCTCGGACGGCGCGGTACTTCGACATGGGCACGGGCGACATCGGGAATCTCTCTCAGCCGGGCGGTTCGCTCTACAACATC
Organism: Planctomycetota bacterium; assembly: GCA_024275565.1. GTDB lineage: Bacteria > Planctomycetota > Phycisphaerae > UBA1845 > UBA1845 > JAJRYY01. Next base: position 12,797 of record JAJRYY010000182.1, on the reverse strand, counting down.
GAGCATTCCAACGGCGGACTGATTACCTTCCCGGGCGGTCTGCCGATCATGAATTCAGCGGGCGAGGTGATCGGCGCGATCGGCGTCTCGGGCAGCACCGTGGAGGACGATCACGCAGTAGCCGACGCCGGCGTATCAGCCCTCGCCTGACGGTCCGAATTGTCTTATGAACGGATGACACTCAAGTGAACGGAGGGCACTCAAGCATCGGTGTCTGTCCCAGCGTCGTTGCGTATGTATTCCGGGACGGGGAGCGGGCTTAGCCATGCTCTCAGGAGGAAATCGACCTCTGCGTCGGTCAGTTGCCTTCTGAAGCGGATCGATTTCTTGCGGTCGTGAAGCGTCACGGTCCAGTATCCGCCAAATTTGTTGACCAGGAGATTGACGGTGTCACGCGTGTACAGTTTCGACTTCCAGTTCTCCCGCCACAAGCCCGACTCCTGTATGAGAATACCGGACGGAACGACGAGCCAGCGCCTGTTGTTCACTTTCATCGCACTGAGGGCGATGATCACGCCATAACTCAGGCCAAAGCCCGCAACTTTCCAGAGTGGGAAATTCAAGGATGCTGTGATGGTCAGCCAGCCGAAGTACAGCAGCATGGCGCCATTCATGGCCCAGACAGCATAGTTACGCTTGTGGCGCCTTGGCTGTGGGCTGCCCGCTTCGCTGGAATGTGTGTGCAGTTGCACCAGGGACGGGTTGTTTTTTCTCAGCTCCACCGGTTCGAAGGGGATCTTGAAGGGGTCGGGAGCTTCCCAGTTTTCCGGGATCATACGAACGGTGTGACCTACGTCGCCGCGCCGCGCACGTTCCTGAAGTGTGTACGCGGTTGCGGGGGTATTGAAGAATCGTTCGGAAGATGCCCTGATTCTCTCCTCGAACGTGCCCGACAAGTTTTGTACGAACCTGTAAATGAGCAGATGGAGTGACAAGATTGGTACTCCGGGAACGCCGAAACATATGAGTACCAGCAGGGCTGGGTTCGTCTGGTAATTCGCACCTCTCACAGCGTCGCTGACCCAGATGCTGAATGGGACCATCACCAGCAATAAAGCGCCACCCAGCAGAATACCGAAAAAGCGTCCCTGTGGTCGGATGTCGATCAGGGAGGCTGTTGACCCCGAGATCTCATGCACGGTCATATTATGCTGTCTGGACATGCTGATCCTTGCTGTTCTGCCATATCTCCATGGCGATATTCCGGGACATCCTGTGGCTGAAACCCTGCCCTGTTCATGCTCGTATTGGCTGCTGCTGAGATTTACGAGAACGGTCCTCATGTCCCGAAACCGGTCGGATTCTCGGGAAAATGCCTTGGTACGTCCAGTTTTGCTTCATGCTTTGAGGATTGGGGTGTTGCGTTGGCACGACTGGACGAATCCTCGATTTTCCGCGATAATTCCCCGTTCCAGAAGGCTTGAAATGTGCATAACGCTCCCAGTCGCGAACGGGTTATGTCCCCGGGTGGGGGTAGTCCCCCGGTTGAGCGGGGGAAAACAAGACGACTACCGAGGATTTGCTATGGCAGTGATGAATATGGTCAAATCGCTCAACTTGGCGATGGCTGAGGCGATGCGAGAGGACGAGAATGTCGTCATCATGGGCGAAGATGTCGGGCTTGATGAAGGCGTTTTTCGGGTGACGGAGAACCTGCTGAAGGAATTTGGTGAAGAGCGTGTGATCGACACTCCGCTTGCAGAGGGTGCGATCGCTGGAACGGCTGTCGGACTTGCCCTGTACGGGATCAAACCGGTCTGCGAGATGCAGTTTTCCGGTTTTGCTTATCAGGCATATCACCAGATTGAAGGTCACATGTCGCGGTTTCACAACCGTACGCGTGGTAGATACGACATGGGGATGGTCGTGAGAATGCCCTTTGGCGGCGGAATTCGTGCCATCGAGCATCATTCCGAGAGTCGTGAAGCGTTGTACGCCCACAATCCGGGGCTTAAAATGGTCATCTGTTCCGGTCCTCGAAATGCTCGGGCGCTGCTGCTCGCATCCATCCGGAGTTCTGATCCGATCATCTTTTTCGAGCCGAAAGCGGTTTATCGTGCATTCAAGGAGGAAGTTCCGGATCAGCCCGAGACCATGGAGATTGGTAAGGCGCAGGTCGTCCGCGAGGGCAGCGATCTTACGATCATCTCTTATGGTGCGATGATGCGACCCACGCTGGAGGCTGCGGCGGATCTGGCTGACGAGGATGGCGTGAATGTTGAGGTCATCGATCTTCTGACTGTTTCGCCGATCGACACTGAGACCCTTACGGCGTCGGTCACCAAAACCGGGCGGGCGGTTGTTGTGCATGAGGGGCCTCGAACCTGCGGTATTGGCGCGGAAGTGATTGCCCGACTCAACGAGAACGCGTTTTTCAGTCTGGAAGCACCCATTAGACGAATCACCGGCTACGACGTACACTTTCCCTACTTTGCAAGAGAGCGTGCCTATCTCCCCAGTCCGGAGCGCATCAAGCACGCTGTACGCGAAACGCTGTCAGCCTGATTTGTCGCTGATATGCTGGGGGCTGACAGTCTGAATTGTCCCGTATCGACGGCGGTATGGGGGTTGGCGATGTTCTGTTCAACGTTTTAATCAGCTATGGAGAGGCACCATGTCACGCGATTTCCATCTGCCCGATCTGGGAGAAGGAATCATCGAAGCTCAGATCATTCAGGTCATGGTCAAGGAAGGCGAGCACATCGCCGAGGATCAGTCCCTGTTCGAGGTCGAGACCGATAAGGCAGCCGTCGAGATCCCCTCCCCCTACGAGGGCAAGGCGGAAAAGGTACATGTCACAGACGGTCAGACGGTGAACGTCGGCGATGTTATGATTACCTTCGATGGTGCTGGAAAGAGTGCACCTGCGAAAGCTGAGAAATCCAGCTCCCGCACGGCTGCTGAGGGGTCTGCCGCTTCCGCAGCCGGTCATGGTGGTGTTGCTGTGGCTGAACCTCCCGCGACGTCATCTGCACAAAAAACGACAGCGGCTGCTGCTCCGGCTGTTCGTAAATTCGCCCGGGAGATGGGCGTGAACATCGACAACATTCATGGGACCGGTCCCGGCGGACGCGTCACCAAGGCAGACGTCCAGGCAGCTGGTGGTGGTGGGTCTGGTGGGGGAGTGGTTGCGGCGGGCGCAGCATCCTCAGTTGTTCCAGCATCACAACCTGTTGCCGCATCGGCACCTGCTCCGACGCCTGCGCTGCTTCGCACGGTTGCTGGTCCACCTCCTGGTACACCTGATACTGACAAATGGGGTTCCATTCGTCGCTCGCCGCTGGCGCAGATCCGCAAAACCATCGCGAAGCAGATGAATATTTCCGTATCGACGATTCCGCACGTCACGCACATCGACGAGATCGACGTTACCGAGATGGAGAATATGCGGAAGCAGTACAAGGAAGCCTATGGCGGTCAGCGACGTGTCACTGCTATGGCATTCATTATCCATGCGGTCTGCCGCGCACTCAAGAATTACCCGATTTTTAACGCGACGCTCGACCTCGACGCCGGCGAAACGATCTACAAGGAATATATCAACATCGGTGTGGCTGTGGATACTGAGCGCGGGCTGGTTGTCCCCAATATTCGCAATGCCGATCAGATGAGCGTATCCATGCTGGCTGGCAAGCTTGGGGAGATCGCCGCAAGCGCCCGCGAATCCAAATTTGCCATCGAAGACCTTCGCGGTGGTACGTTCACTCTCACCAATGTCGGAGCACTCGGCGGGACGTTCAGTACGCCCATCATCAACCACCCGGAAGTCGCCATCCTCGGACTTGGTAAAGCTCAGCCAAAACCATGGGTCCACAACGGTGAAATCGCCATCCGAACCATCCTGCCGTTCAGCCTGTCCTTTGATCATCGTGTGGCTGACGGTGCTGAGGCGGCGAGATTCTGCGGTGAATTGAAGGTCTATCTGTCCAACCCTGTCACCCTGTTGGTCTAGTGTGAATGGGTTGTTGTCTTTTTCCGAGCTTGACCGTCTTTTCGAGCTTGACCGTCTGGGAGCGGTTCCTCTGGTGTCCGCTCCGTTCAGGCCTTCCGTACTGGTCGTCTTCAGGGGTGCGTTTCGGATAGAGAAAACGTCACCAATATGAAACACTGCATGTAGCTGATAAGGAATGAATGAACCATGGTCGTAGGCGAGTTCTCACAAGAAACCGATCTTCTGGTTATTGGCGGCGGTCCTGGTGGGTACTCCGCCGCGTTCCGCGCCGCTAAGCTCGGCATTCAGACCACCATCGTCGATGATTCCGGTCTGCTCGGCGGCGTCTGCCTCCAACGTGGCTGTATTCCTTCCAAGACGCTGCTTTCAGTGGCTGAGATGGTCTCGATGGCGGAGCACGCCTCCGGTTTTGGTGTCACCTTTTCCAAGCCGAAAATCGATATCGACGGCGTCCGACAATGGGAGACGTCTGTCATTGAGAAACTCATCAAAGGGCTGAGCAGTGCTGCCAAGCACCTTGGCGTTGAGGTCATCAAGGGTCGAGCAGCCTTTGAGGATTCCAAGAACGTCAACATTACCGGTGGTGACGTCTCCCGCGTTAAATTCCGGAAAGCGATCATCGCCACCGGGTCGCGGCCTGTCTTCCTCAAGGGTATCCAGATCGACCACCCACGCGTGATGGATTCTACCGGTGCTCTGAAGCTGGAAGATATTCCGAAGCGACTCCTCGTCCTCGGCGGGGGATACATCGGTCTCGAACTCGGACAGGTTTACGCATCGCTCGGCAGCAAGGTCACCGTTGTCGAAATGATGGATACGCTGCTTCCCGGTTGCGATGCTGATCTCGCAAAACCACTCGCAAAACGACTCGCCAATCAATTCGATGCCATCGCCCTCAGCACCAAGGTCACCGGCATGAAGGAATCGGGCAAGACCATCGATGTGCAGTTCGACGGTGTCAACGCTCCCAAGGATACGAAGTTCGACCGCGTGCTGGTGGCTGTCGGTCGCCGCCCCAATACTGAAGATATTGGTCTCGATAAAACCAGGATTCAGGTTGATGGCGGTTTTATCCAGGTCGATGCCCAGATGCGGACGGCTGACCCGAAAATCTACGCCATCGGCGACGTCGTCGGAAACCCCATGCTGGCCCACAAAGCCGTGCATGAGGGGCACGTTTGTGCTGACGTGATCGCTGGAAAGGACGTGCTTTTCGAACGCCGCACCATCCCGGCTGTCGTCTTCACCGACCCTGAAATCGCCTGGTGCGGAATCACCGAATCCGAAGCAAAAGAGCAGGGCGTAGCCTATAAAATGAAGAAAATGCAGTGGCTCGCATCAGGGCGTGCGGTGGCTATCGGTCGCACGGAGGGTCTCACCAAAATCCTCTTCGACCCCGAGACGGAACGTATCCTCGGTATCGGCATGACCGGTCCGCACGTTGGAGAAATGATCGCCGAAGGATGCTTGGCCATCGAGATGGGCGCGGTCGCAACCGACCTCGCAGAAACCATCCACCCTCACCCGACGCTGAGCGAAACGATCGGCGATGTGGCAGACATGATCGCTTCATAAATACGGAGTGGGGCTGTTGCAGGGTCCGCTATGCGGGCCATTTGCGTGTACGAATGTTTGCCAAGCGAACGTTCAGCATCTTCCCGCGTACACACGAAACGAATGCGTTCTCCCACAGTCTCCAGCGATCCCGCATGTAAGAAAATTGGCTGTACTGGTCAATTCCGATCAATTTCGAAGATATCCGGATCCCAGTTTGGTACAATCCATTCCGGTTTGAGCGTGATCCGTCGTCCAATGTTCCGGTAATTGAGTGTTTGTCCAAATAGAGAGGGATAACCATGAGGCCACTCGCAAACAGTCTGATTCCGGAAATACTCTGCCTGATCGCCGCCATCTTCACCCTATCGACGTGCGTACCAACCGCAACTGCCCAATGCTCCCACGCAGACCCCAACGGCAGCGGAAACGTGGACATCTCCGACTTCGCTATCTTCGCAGATTGCGCGACCGGTCCCAACGGCGGTCCATTGCAATCAGAATGTGGCCCCATAGATATGGACGCCGACGGAGACGTAGACATCCTGGATTTCGCCCGCTTCCAGACCGCCTTCGGCGCCACCCACGGTCTAGCCTTCGCCTCTTCAGAATTCAATCTCGGAGACCAGATTGATGCAATGGCCCTCGGTGATCTGGATGGCGACGGTGACGGTGATCTCGTCTTTCTGGTCGACAGCTCAATAGGCAGAAACGTTTCCTTGTGGCGGAACAACGGCGACGGAACATTTGCCCTGTCTGTGAGATACGATGTGAGTCATGTCTTATGGTCCGTGGCGATCGGCGATATCGACGGCGATGGTGACAACGATCTAGCGTTGGCGGACGTTGGCCAAGACACCATTATTATTCTCCGCAACAACGGTAATGGGGCATTCACCGAGGACACGGCCTATGACGCTGGAATTGACCCGGGCTCCCTTTCCATTGCCGACTTGAACGGCGACGGCCACAACGACATCGTCATGGCTAACTTTAATGCAGACCACGCTTCAGTTCTAATGAACAGTGGCGATGGGACGTTCGAACCTGTTGAGACTTACAACACTGGTAATGGTCCTGCTTCCGTTGCTGTGGGGGATTTGGACGGCGACGGCGATCTCGATCTCGCGGTTGCAAATTACTATGGCTACGACATCTCAGTACTCCTCAACAACGGCGACGGGACGTTCGCAGATGATGTTATTTTGGACTACACCTTGAGCAATAATCCGATTTCTATTGCAACGATCGAACTTGAAGGAAGCGACCAACTTCACCTCGTTGTGGCAAACTGGTCCAGCTTTGATGTCTCCCTTCTGTACAATTACGGTGACGCAGAATTTGCATGGGCCGTGACGTTCGACGCCGGATTTAGACCTCGTTCCGTGACCGTGGGCGACCTGGACGGTGACGGCGATAACGACCTCGCATTGGCCAACCCGTCGAGTAACACAGTCTCCATACTACTCAACAAAGGATTCGGCTGGTTCGCTGAGAGAGTGACGTACCAAGTCGGGTCTGAGCCTCGTTCCGTGGCGATGGGTGACCTGGATGGTGACGGCGATAATGACATCGTGGCTGCTAACTTTGGAGAATGGTACGAGTCACACGGTAGTGTTTCAGTGCTGCTCAACAGCGGATCGTTCGCCGAGGACGTGACCTATGATGTAGGCGATGAACCGAATTCTATGGCGGCGAGTGACTTGGACGGTGACGGCGACATCGATCTCGCCGTAACCAATACGCATGACAACACTGTCTCCATTCTTCTCAACAACGGTGATGGGACATTCGCCGAGGACGCGACATTTGACACGGGCTTCAGTCCGTTCTCCATTGCAGTGAGTGACTTGGATGGAGATGGTGACAACGACCTCGCAGTGGTCAACGGCGGCATCCATGGTGGCGCCACCGTCTCCGTACTGCTCAACCACGGAGACGGAACTTTCGCCGAACATGTCATCTACGAAGTAGGATATTTTCCTTTTTCCATAGCGACGGGCGACCTGGACGGCGATGGCGACAGCGACCTCGTCGTAGCCAACGCCGACTTCACAGGGTATGGCAGTGTCTCAATTCTATTCAACAACGGAGACGGCACGTTCGCTGGGCAGGTGACCTATGACTCGGATTATCCAGATTCCGTAGTCGTGGGTGACCTCGACGGCGACGGCGACCTCGATCTCGCGGTCACAAACAAGTTCAATGGCAGTGTTTCTGTGTTGCTTAACAATGGCGACGGGACGTTCATCGAGGACATGATTTACGGCGTGGGCAGTTGGGCATCTTCCGCGTTATTGAGCGACTTGGACGGCGATAGCGACCTCGACCTCGCCGTCACGACCTCCAATGGCGTTTCCGTGCTGCTCAACTTAGGCGATGGAACGTTCGCTGAAGGCGTGACCTTCGGCTCAGGCGGTTCACCGGCTGTCGGCGACGTGGACGGCGATGGCGACAGGGATCTCATAGTCTCAACAACCAATAGCGTCTCCGTGCTGCAAAACAGCGGCGACGGGACATTCACTGAGGGCGCAACCTACGCCACGGACGGTCGGCCGTCTTCCGTGTTACTGTGCGACTTGGACGGTGACGGCGACAACGACCTCGCCGTGACCAACGATAACACCGACAACATCTCAATCCTGCTGAGTGGCTGTATCCCGTAAAAAATGTGACGCATTTGTCATGGATGTGACGCATCGGCACGATTGAATTATGATACCCCGCAGGGTCCGCTGTGCGGACCATTTACACTTTGGGTGTTCATACAATCAGCATCGGATTCGGCGATCATGCCAACCAGAACCATCGTAAAAAACATTGCAGAACAAATCATCGAAGAGCAGCTCTTCGCAAAGGACGCCAACACCGGCGTAATAGACGCCCGAGTTGTGGTGGCTGTCTCGGGCGGTCCGGATTCCATGGCCCTCCTGCACATCCTCCTCGCCCTGAACGAAGAGGCGGATTTCAACCTCACCCTCCACGTCGCCCATCTCAACCACTGTCTCCGGGGGGCAGATTCCGATGAAGATGCTGCATTCGTGCAGGCTGCTGCCGATTCGCTGAACCTCGAATCCACGATCTTGGCCCGCAATATTCCCGCCCTTGCAGGTCAGACCAGCGGATCCATCGAGGAAATCGCCCGAAACGAGCGTTATCACTTCCTGGAACGCGTCGCCATCCAGACCCGCTCCATCGCAGCTGCCGTCGGTCATCATGCCGACGACAACGCCGAAACCATCCTCCATCGGATCCTCCGAGGTACCGGAATCCGCGGACTTTCTGGAATACCGCGTCGCCGATCCATAAGCCCCATGAGCGATGTCGAAATCGTTCGCCCGCTACTGCGTGTCATGCGGAAAGACATACTTCAATTTTTGTCCGACCGTGGCGTTCCGTTCCGTGAAGACAGAACCAACGAGCTGAACGAGCCGATGCGCAACCGCATCCGCAACATGATTCTCCCCACGGTGAAAACTGAGGTGAATCCCCAGGTGGTCGATGCACTCCTCCGCCTTGGCGAGCAGGCTGGGTGGGTCGAGCAGTATCTCCGTGAAACCGCGCACCGCACCTTCGAAACCCTCATCATCAACCGGACCGATCAGGATCTTACCCTCAATATCACGTCTCTTGCTCGAAAAAACCGCATTATTCAGACCGAGCTTGTCCGACGTGCGATCGATTTTTTCGAGGTCGGCCAGCAGGATCTCAGCTTCACGCACATCAAAAGCGTGCTCGATCTGATCGCCAGCTCGGAATCCGGAAAACAGGTTCAGCTGCCTGGTGGAATTTCCGCCACGAAGCTGTACGACCGCCTGATTTTTGCGATGCATACCGACGAGCCCCGCGAAGAAATCGCCTCCGAAATCGCCATCCATGTTCCCGGAACGACGAATCTGCCCGTTCGACGCATGGAAATCGAATGCACGGTCCGCGATGTCAAAACCGCCGATATCGAGCGGTGGCGGGTGGAAAAACAAGAATACGCCGAAAAGCATCCATACTTTGATAAATGCACTCACGCTGAAAAGCACGCCTTTGAAGAGTGGATCGACCTTGACCGGGTAAGCCTGCCCCTGACCGTCCGCCAGCGACGCCCTGGTGACAGATTTTGGCCCCTTGGTGCTCCGGGGTCGAAGAAGCTCAGCGAATTTCTCATCGATACCAAAGTGGACCCCGCCGAGCGCGATCGGGTGGCGGTTCTGAGCGATCAGCTTGGGCCCGTCTGGATCGTGGGGCATCGCCTCGATGAACGGGTGAAACTCACCCGACAGACGCGTCGTGTGCTTGTTTTGAGCGTCCGCCGGTTCGAGGGCGAGGAGTGACGCAGTGTGGCGTCTGATTCCTCCGTGCGAATGATGGACAATTCCTTACAATCGAATCCTGAAAAGCGATGCGAAGTTGCGACGCTGTCGGTGAAGTGGCTGTTGACTATTTACGGCGTTGCTTTTGTGGTACGGGCTGGCTGGGGATTGGTTCGGTTCGGCGTTGCTGCGCAGGGTGGTCTTGAATTTCCCGATGAGCAGGATTACTGGAGCATCGCGACTTCGATCGCGACGACGGGCGACATTGTTGGGGAGCATGGGTATCGTGCGCTGCGGATGCCGTTGTATCCCGCGTTCCTGTCTCTCTTTAGTGCGTCCGATCATGGCGTTCTGCTTGCTAGGATTTTTCAGTGGATGATGGGTGCTTTTGCTCCGGTGTTTGCTGGTGTTCTGGGGGCTCGCGTTGGTGGGATATGCTTTGGTGATTCGGGTGGTCGGTGGTGTGGTATTTTAGCGGGGTTGCTGGTTGCCTGCGATCCATTTCTGATTTTCTTCTCGTCCCTGCTGCTCACCGAGACCCCTGCGATCATGGCGATTTGTCTGTTATGGCTTGTTGCGATGCGTGGTTTGACACATCCGCCGACACTTCTTCATTGGTCAGCGATTGGGCTTGCCGCTTCATTTTGTGTTTATCTTCGTGAGTCCTCGATATTTCTAGCGATTCCGCTGCTCTGCATTCTTGTCCTGCGGGATCGTTGTCGTGGGCGATCGCTTGCTGGTGCTGCTGTTGCGATGCTGGTGATCGTTGTGACGCTGCTGCCGTGGGCTGTTCGGAATAAGCATGTTACGGGTGAGATGTGCTGGTTGACGCATCGCGGTGGGATATCGCTTTATGATGGTGTTGGACCCCAGGCAGATGGTTCGAGCAACCTTGGCGATATCAAGCAGATGCCGGAAGTTCGCGCTTTGGATGAGGTTGGCTGGAACCGTTATTTTCTTGATGCGTCGCTTGATTCGATCCGCGAAGACCCCGTGCGAATTCTCGGGCTTGCGGTGGTCAAGATTTTGAGGACGTGGAACCCGCTTCCCAATGTGCAGCCATATCAGTCGGGTGCGGTTCGCTTTGTCAGCGTTGCGTGGACGGTTCCTGTTTATCTGTTCGGGATGGTTGGATGTGTTGTGTTGTTTCGCCGCGACCGGGTGCTGTGCATTGCGATGCTGATCCCTGTGTTTGCGATTTTACTGATGCATGCCGTGTTTGTGGGGAGCGTTCGGTATCGGTTGCCGGCGATGCCACTGCTTGAGATTCTGGCGGCTGTTGGCGTTGTCCATACACTGGGGAGGGGTTGGCTTGTGCAACACCGCAGACAGGAGTGAACGCGTTCGAGCCATCGGATCGGCGGGCAATAGCCCGCCCTACGGAGTCTGCTGTGAAGAATAATGCGTTCTGGTTACCGCAGTTCGGCAGGAAGCCCGTACCCACCCTTTCGCAGTTCATGCAAAGGGTTTACTGCACCGATCCATCTTCATCGAAGAGTGATCCCTGTGTTGGCATATGCTTTCTGGTGAATTCCTTTACGTTTCGGATTTCGACGACGAACTCTGTTATATCCTTGTACTTTCGGTAGACGCTCATGAACCGGACGTATGCGACAGCATTGAGTTCCCGGAGTCGGCGTCCCAGGTGTTCAGCGATGTCTGTGGTTGCGACTTCGCGTTCGTGGTCGCGGATGATATCTTCCTCGACGTTGTCCACGAGTCGTTCGATGTCATCGTTGGAGATTTCGAGTTTGTGACACGCCCGCTTCACGCCATCGACGATTTTTTCCCGGTCGTAGGGTTTGTGCGATCCGTCGCGTTTGACGACCGACAGGCGGATGTCGTCGTCCACGCGTTCCTTGGTCGTGAAGCGTCGGTCGCAGGCGAGACACTTCCGCCGACGGCGGATCACTGTTCCGCCCTCGGTGAGTCGAGAGTCGATCACCTTGTCCTTGTTGACTTCCTTACACTTGGGACACTGCATAGGTTGACACCTGAATCGGGCACGCGGGCGGTGGTATTCAAGTTGTGGATATCCACCCGAAACGACCTGTCCAGTGAAAACCTTATGGTCCACTCGTCATTTTGCAAGCGCTGGCGGCGTGGTATCGTGTGTTGTATGCCCTGTCGGGACGCGGGTGCGGTGGTTTTTGTGAGGGAATTCGCCGTCTGGCTTGCCTCCGTGTGTTGCTGGGTACGCTGCACCTTGCCTTCATTGTGGTGTTCTGCACTCTACAGATACGCTTTCAAATATCAATCGTCGCGACGATATACCGCGCCCCCTTCCCCAATGGCCTGACTGCCTCTATTCTGTCGCCCCATGCCAACGTGGATGAACAAACTGAATATTGGCGAATTTGCCCTCGTCGGGTACAGCCTGGCGGGTGAGGAAACCGTCATCGGGATGCCCGAACTGAACGTCTGCTTTGATGTGGGGCGTGCGCCGCGCGAAATTATCCCCATCGACAACCTCTGCATCTCGCATGGTCATATGGACCACGCAGCCGGTGTTGCATACTACCTGTCGCAGCGTGGGTTCATCGGGGCGTCGCCAGGGCGGGTGATCATCCACAAGAAGCAGGCGCGGAACATTCAGCGGTTGATGGAGGTGTGGCGTGATATTGAAGGGCATTATGCGCCCGGCGTCATTGAAGGTGTGCTCCCCGGCGACGAGATCAAAATCCGGCGTGACCTCACGCTGCGTGTTTTTGAGGTTATCCATGGAGCCAACGCCCTTGGTTTCGCAGTTGTCGAAAAACGTCACAAGCTCAAGTCGGAATATCTTGGGCTGGCGGGTCCGGAGATTGTCGCGCTCAAGAAACAGGGCGTTGAAATCCAGCACAATATCGAAATTTCGCGCGTTGCGTATTGCGGTGACACCGCTGCCGGACCGTTCCTCGACCTGCCACATGTTCGGGATGCGGAACTGCTTATCATTGAGTGTACCTTTTTCGATCATGACCATCTGAGCCGTGCCCGTCAGGGGT
>JAJRYY010000181.1 GCA_024275565.1 Planctomycetota bacterium | reverse complement strand
TGGGTGGTTCATAGATGAAGATCGTGACGAAAGTTGAGGGTGATCGTGCCAGCGTTGAATTGAAGTCGTCGCTTGTGGGGAGCGGTACGGATGATTTTTGTGCAGCGATTGGTCAGGTTATCGAGCAGGAGTGTTTTCATATTGTGCTGGATTTCGGGTCGGTGACGATGATCGACAGCCGTGGTCTGGAGGCGCTTCTGGATGCGCAGGAAAAGTGCAAGCGTCTTGGTGGCGGGGTCAAGATTGTCCATGCGCCGAAAAAAGTGAAGACGATATTCAAAATAACACGTCTGGAAAAGGAACTCAGCATTGCGTAGTTGCTGAGCGGGAGCTTCAATCAGGATGGCTAGTGGTCGCAAAACGATGTCTCTTGGAGCGCTTCTGATTGAGCAGGGCGTGATCGAGTCTGCGCATCTCGATGAGGCGCTTGCTGCCCAGAAATCTCTGGGTCTACCACTTGGCGAGACGTTGATCCGTCTTGGTCTTGCGACGCCGTCTGAGGTGTTTCCCGTCCTGCAATCTCAGATGAATGTTCCGTGGGCCGACCTGTCGCTCGGTGTGGTTGATCCTGAGGTTGTCTCGCTCATTTCTCGTGAGAAGGCTGATCGTTACGGTGTTCTTTCGCTATTCCGTGTTCGCGAGAATCTGACCGTTGCGATGCACGATCCTCGAGCGATCTTCGTGATTGATGAGCTGGAGCATCTGACTGGGTTGCGTGTGCTCCCTGTGCTTGTGTCTCAGACTGACGTCCGTCGTGCGATTTCGGAGTATTATACGCAGGCTGCGCTTGAAGCTGTGGAGGGTGACGCGGACGAGATGTCTCCGATGTCTCAGCGTGAGGAGTCTTTCAGTACTGACCTTTCCCGATCGGATTCCTCGAGTGATTCTGGCGAGACAAGCCCTGTGGTCCAGCTTGTGAATTTGATTATATCGAACGCTGTGAAAGAGAATGCGAGTGATGTTCACATCGAGCCTGGACGAGACACGATTAGTGTTCGATTTCGCATTGATGGTGAGCTTCACCAGGTTATGACGCCGAAGCTTTCGCTGCACCCGTCGCTGATATCCCGTTTGAAGGTTATGACCCGGATGGACATTGCAGAGCATCGTCGTCCTCAGGATGGTCGTATGCGTATTACGACGGATGGTCGTGAGATCGACGTGCGTGCATCGTGCATGCCTACGACTTGTGGTGAGAAGATGGCGCTTCGGATACTGGATCGTCAGCGTCTGAATTTTGATCTAAACGAGCTTGGGATGCAGCCAGGGACTCGTTCTGTGCTTGATGATGTTCTGTCGCATCCGCATGGTATGGTTCTGGTTACCGGACCTACCGGGTCGGGAAAAACGACGACTTTGTATTGTCTTCTGGATCAGCTTCGAGGTGAGTCTCGTAATATTGTGAGCGTTGAGGATCCTGTTGAATACGATTTTGAGTATGTGAATCAGGTTCAGGTGAATGAGGCCATCGGTCTTAATTTTGCGGGTGCCTTGCGGACATTTCTGCGTCAGGATCCTGATTATATCATGGTGGGTGAGATCCGTGATCTTGATACTGCCCGTGTTGCGGTTCAATCTGCACTGACGGGTCATCTTGTTCTTTCCACGCTGCATACGAATGATGCTGTGAGCAGTATTGCGCGTTTGATCAATATCGGTGTTGATCCTTCGATGGTTGCTGCGGGTGTTACCGCTGTTATTGCTCAGCGTCTTCTGCGTTCGAACTGTCCGAAGTGTACGGTTCCGGATCATCCGAGTGAAGAGACGCTGCGTTTGTGGGGAATTGCACCTAGTGCTGAGCATCGATTTATGCGTGGTGCTGGTTGTGCGCATTGTTTTGGTACTGGTCTTCGTGGTCGTCTCGGGGTTTATGCGGTGTTTGTGATGGATGATGTGTTGCGTGCTGCGATTTCGGATGGTGCTTCGACAGAAACCCTTCAGGAGATTGCGCGTTCTGGTGGTCTTCGCGGGCTGTATTCTGAAGGTGTTGATCTGGTGACGAGTGGTAAGACGACGATGAATGAGTTGGTGTCAGTCGTCCCGCCTGAATCGCTGATGACTTCCGGGGAGGAAGGATAGTGCGTGTTGAAGAATTGCTGAGAATCGCGAAGGATCGCGCTGCGTCTGATGTTGTGATTGTGGCTGATGCTTCGCCTTTTATGCGACTGGATGGTGAGTGGGTTCCGATCGTTCCTGAGAAGATGAGTTCTGAGGAGTGCGACCATCTGATTCGCAATTTTATTCACGACGATCAGCTTGATGCGTTGCGTTCGGAGCGTGAGCTGAATTTTTCCCGCCAATACCGTTCGCTTGGTCGGTTGCGGTTTAATGTTCATTATCAGCGTGATTCCCTTGCTGTGACGATCCGACTCATCTGGCCTGAGGTTCGATCTGTGGAGTCGCTTCAGTTGTCCACGGATATTCGGAGTGTTGCATTGCGACACCATGGGTTGATCCTTGTCTGCGGTCGTTCGGGTTCTGGTAAGTCGACGACGCTGGCTGCCCTGGTTCAGCATATTCTTGCGAATCGTCGTGCGCATGTGATCACGATTGAAGACCCGATCGAATATGTGCATGAGAATGGTCAGGGTGTTGTTGAGCAGCGAGAGCTTTATCTTGACACGATGGGTTGGGATAGCGCCCTGAAGAATGTGCTTCGGCAGGCGCCTGATGTTATCGTTATCGGTGAGTTGCAGGACCGTCATAGCATTGCATCTGCGGTGTCTGCGGCTGAGACTGGTCACCTTGTGCTGGCGAGCATCCACGCGAATGATGCTGTGAACTGCGTGACGCGGGTCATTGATGTATTTCCCGGCGATCAGCAGATGCAGGTTCGGATTCAGCTTGCTTCCACGCTGGCAGGGGTGCTGGTTCAGGATCTGGTACCGACATCTTCAGGGGAGGGTCGCGTTCTTGCGACGGAGTTTATGGTTCCCAATCCGGCGATCCGGAATCTGATTCGGACAGGCAGTTACAATCAAATTCACAATACCATGATGAATGGTCGGGCGCATGGTATGCACACGATGGAAGATTCTCTGGAGAGATTGTTGTTTGCCGGACAGATTTCTCAGGAGCAGGTTCTGCTGCGTATGAGCGACAGGCGTTTGGTGACTGTGTGATGGTTGCGGACGTTTTCGGGAGTGATTTGTCATGACGACAATGTCATATACAGCCAGGGCTGCCAACGGGCGAACAATTCGAGGTCGCATTGAAGCTGAGAATTCTCAGGACGCCATTCGTTGGTTGAAGAATAATGGCGTGCAGGTTATCTCAGTGAGCGACGTCAAGGGCATCGAAGCCTCGTTCCTTCGCTGGTCCAAGGCGTTGAACACGAAGCGTGTCAAAACGGGTCATGTCGTTGCGACGATCGCTCAACTTCAACTTATGCTGGATGCTGGGACCGGTCTGGACAATGCGTTGTCGGTGGCTGCTGATACGGCGCAATCGCCTCGCTTGCGATCGGTGCTTGTTGACGTGCATCAGCGTGTCAAGAATGGTCAGCAACTGTCTGATGCACTTAACGCACATTCGGATGTATTCGATCAGGTCAGCGTGCGTATGATCGCTGCGGGTGAGGCGAGTGGTACATTGAGTCATATGCTGGATACTTTGCAGGAGATGCTTGTTCGTCAGGCGGACCTGAGGCGATCCATGCTCATTGCGATTATGTATCCGGCGGTTCTTGTGGGTGTTGCGTGTGTTGCTGTTGTGATATTGTTTCTGTGGGTGCTTCCGAAATTTGCGATTGTTTTTGAGGATGTTGGCGTTGACCTGCCCGTGATCACCGCGTTTATGCTGGGATTGAGTCATTTCTTTCGTGCTTACTTCGTATTTATGGTGATTGGACTCATTGCTGCCATTGTTGGTGCAAAGCTCCTTCTTACCGTTCCATCATTCCTGACCCGGTGGTTGAAGTTTCTGATGCGTGTACCGCTTGTCGGGACGATCATCCGCTTCGGGAATACCGCAAAATCGATGCACATCATGGGTACTCTGTGGGAGAGTGGGTTGCCGATCACCGAGGTGACGCGTCTGACGGCTGCGACCATGAAGCACAAGTTGTATCAGGATTTTTTCTTTCAACTGCGTGAACGTCTGATTGATGGGAAACAGATTTCGTCATCCTTCGCCACGACTGATCTTTTCGGACCTACGGTTGCTCCGCTGATTCGGACGGGTGAAGAGACCGGTAAAACCCCGCTTGTACTGGGTGCTTTGGCAACCTACCACGAGAAGGAAACGCAGGGTCTTATTAAGACGATGATTACGCTGATGGAGCCCGCCATTATTATCCTGATGGCTGGTGCGGTGGGTGTGATCGCAATCTCGGTCGTGGTACCGATGTTCCGTCTGTCGCAGGCGGTTCATTGATAATTGGTTGGGATACCTGGGTAATATGGCGCGTAACTCACTGATCGGTCTGGACCTCGGGACCTCCAGCGTCAAAGCTGCGCAGCTTGTGCGCGTTGGGGATGGCTGGGTACCTTTTGCGTTTTCGAAGCACGCCTGTCTTTGGCGAACGAGCGATGAGATCGATTCTGATGTGCTGACGGCTGGCATCCGGTCCGTGATTGCTGCAGGGGAGTTTAAGGGGCATCGTGCTGTCATCACCGCGCCGGATACGTTGGTGGACATCCGTCCGGTGAACGTACCCCTTGCAGAAATCATCGACCTCCGGCGTTTCATCGAATCCGAAATTGCGGAACGTCACGGTGAGGTTGCGGGGCATTTTGTTGCGGATTATTGGACGGTTGGTGAAACGGTTGAGCATGGTGAGGCGAAACTGCAGGTTTACTCTGTGTGTATTTCTCGCGATGCGATCGTCTCGATCATACAGGCTGTCGAAAAAGCAGGACTGATATGCGATCATGTGGAAATCACCGCGACTGCGCTCGCCCGCTCGGTTGTCTGTGAGTCTGACGCGACCACAACCGTTCTGGACATTGGCGAGCGAGGTTCGCTTCTGATGTCCTTTTCGCTCGGTGGGATCAGTTTTTGCAGACCGATCAAATGGGGCATTGGGCATGTGGTTCGCGGTATCAAGGAATCTCTGGATATCGATATGGAGACTGCCCAGCAAATCATGGTGGATTGTGGTCTCGCACCTGTCGTTCCGGGACAGGGTCAGTAAGTCAATGCTCATCCGAGGCAGCAACTCATCAATGATGCTATCGAGAAAGAGCTTCGCACGCTTGCGCTTGAGATTGGTCGGTCGCTCGCCTTTCGGGCTGGTGCGTCTGAGGGTGCTGTGACGCAGCTCGCGATTGTGGGTGGTGGTTCGCTGCTCAATGGTCTCCCTCGCTTCCTCAAGGACGCATTAAAGCTCGAACTGGTGCCTGCTCCTGTGCATGGAACGGTTCTGGAAACCGAAGACACGAACGATTCTGAAGTGTCTGAAATATGTGAAACTTATGCGGTTGCTATTGGCGCTGCGTACTGCGGAGTGACCTGATCGTGCAGTCTGTAAACCTCATGCCAGTCGAGATGCAGCGTCGTCGATTTCTGCTCGACCGTGCGCGTGTGTGGGCGCTGATGCTCGGTGTGTGTGCAGGCCTGCTCATCACGAGCTACCAGATTCTTTCCACGAGGGTGAGTCGTTATGACGCGCTGCTGGAGGGTGGCGAGTTGCTGCAAATCGAGCTGGCAGAAGCCAGGAGCAGGATGGAGAAGATACGAGCACGTCGCGTTCAGTTCATGAAGGAACACGACACGGTCGAATTGCTGGTCCGAGCTGGAGCCTGGGAAGATACGCTCCGCGACATCACGACTCTTACAACAGACGACATCTGGATCAGTGGTCTTCGCATTCGCTCGGGTCAGCCATCGTCTGCCCTGCGGTCCAGAAACGCCGCATCCATGCCAGCCTGCGTTGTGCGTCTTGAGCTTACCGGATATGCCGTTTCGAATGCTGCGTTCGCCGAGTTTCGTGCGAGTCTGAATCAATCGCCACGCATTCAGAATGTCGAACCTGTCAATGTTCGTGCAGCAAAACTTCTAAAGGGACGTCTTATCGAGTTTACCATGAAGGGGCGTCTCATCGCACCGGATGTTCGTCGCGGGACGCGTGCCGCCGGTTCACTGCCATCACCTTTGGATTCAGCCACCCCAGCACCTTCGACAGTCCACCTCGAACACACTGCCACGCATGTGGGTCTGGTAGGTTATGAAGAGAGGGCTGGCGTATGATTCGAAATTTGATTCGACTCTCAGCGGCAGATCTGGCGTTTGCAGCAGGGCTGTTTGTGCTGTCCATCCTGATAGTGTGGACTTTTCATTACAGCAACTATGCGAAACTGGCGGGTCTTCGTGATCGACTGATCGAGAGGCGTGGGATTCAACGACACCTCGAAGAGATGCAGGGTCAAGTGGAGCTGGCAGGGAAAGATACCGACGCGCTTGAAGGCCAGCTTGCAGCTTATCAGGCGACACTGGTTGGGTCTGCAGGTGACGATCGTTACCTCGAAGCGCTCACCCAGGCGCTGGACAGATGCAATGTTCAGGGTGAGTCCATCATTCCGGGGAAACCGATGGAGCAGGACCGCTTTGAGATTACGCCGATTGAGGTCGTGACCTCCGCCGGATTTGCGGAAAATCTATGCCTGATACATGAGCTGGAATCTCGCATCCGCACCGCCAGGATCGTGGAATTTCAATTGCAGGCAGAAGCTGGCGAAGAAGACTGTCAAATGACCCTGAACGTTCATTTCTACACGAATCGGAATCACGGTGACGTGGGGGATTTTTCCGATGGGTGACAGGATCACAGTTGAACGCAAGTCCGGTAAGAAGCAGATGATTTTGCTTGTCGGGTCGAGTATTGTTCTGGTCGCGCTGGCAGCCTACAGGTTGTCATCGCCCGATGCAGAGCCAGCGAGTGCGGAGGCTTACCCCATTTTTCTTCCGAATGATGTTCAGCAGGCAGGCGATGCGTTTTCCGATATGGACCCGGATTTCAAGGAATCCTGGACGCTGCCGAGGCTGGCGGAGATGACGGTGCATTCATCCGCTGAATTCGAACCGCCTGCGCACAATCCATTCGTTCTGTCCGAGAAGATTCGTCTCATCGTGAGTGGTGAATTCGGTGAGATCGCTGAGAGCATCGATGAGGGGGGTAGTCTTCCCAGCGTGGAGGTTCGCAGCACGTTCGCCATCGGTGGCGTCTGGATGGCTGAGATCGACGGTCTGACCTATCGCACCGGTGATTCGGTGCGTGGTTATCGGATCACCAGGATTACCCATGACGCGGTCTGGATTCGTGGGGTGCAGGATGGCGATTCTGGGATCAAGGTCCATGATTCGGCAGAACGGCGCCCGACATGTCTTGTCACGATCAATGGCATTACGACTGGAGCTTTTAACGGACGCTGGTATGCACCTGGTAGAGAAACGACATCTGGTGTCGTTCTCAAGGTGTCCGAAGAGGGGGTCGAATTTGCACCACTGTTTCAGGCTGGTGTGACGGGCATACACCCGAATGATGTCGAAGTTAGAATACGAGATGCTCAATAGAAATACTCAATGGAAATGCTTAATAGAACTGCTCAATAGAAGCGTTCTCAGGAGCGTATGGAAAGCTGGGTGCCATTCCTATGCAGAGTCAAACTCGGATCGTTACCACACGCGCTTTCACACTCGTTGAGGTGATGCTCGTGATCATTCTCCTCAGTATTGTGTCGCTCGTTGCAATACCGCTCGTCGGCGATGTCAGTACATCTTCCGGGGAGGCTACGGCGCGTGGAAATGTCGCAACCCTCCGAAGCGCCATCGAACTGTTCTACAACCAGCACAACGGTCTCTACCCCTCCGCCGTCACCGATGGTGCCAACGCACTCGGCAGCGAAGCAGCCTTCATCACCCATCTTACCCAGTATTCAAACGCTGCAGGAGTCGTCTCAGCGACAAAAAGCTCATCCTACCCCTATGGTCCGTACCTCAGGCTCGGTGTCCCAAAAATAACAGTCGGACCACTCAACGGAAATAGCAACGTCAGTGTGACCAATGCAGCCACCGCGCTCACCGCAGACGGTTCGCCCACGCAGGGATGGAAATACAGCTATGTCACGGGGCAGATCATCTGTAATACAACCGCAACATCTGCGGATGGAACCCTGTTCTCCTCATTCTGATATGTCAACGCACCCCCTCCATCGCCACAATGCTTTCACGCTCATCGAGCTGGCTGCTGCCATGATCGTCCTCAGCATCACCGTTTTGCTCGCCATACCCACCATGGACAGCGCCAACAGGTCCTATCTCCTCAACAGCGGGTCATCCAGGGTGATGGCTTCGCTCCGATATGCACAGGCACAATCCATCGCAATCGGTATCGATCACGGCGTCGAATTCTCACCAGCCAACAACACCATCAGGTGCTTCATTGTTCAGGGGACTCCCCCATATCCCTCCGCCACGCATCCTGCGACGAAGCTTCCATACCTCATCGATTTCGATACAACGTCGGGACTCGGCGGCGTCACTCTGGCGTCCACCACCTTCACATCCGACACCGTCACATTCGATTCTCTGGGGAGTCCCACCGAAGGCGGAAGCGTATCCGTCGCCATCAGCGGATACACGAAAAACGTCACGCTCTCGGCTGTCATAGGCCTGCTGGAGTTTACCGACCCATGATGCACGTCAAACGCAAGCTGCATACGCCCGTTCGCCGCGCCCTGACACTCGTCGATGCGATCGCCACGCTCATCATCCTTGGCATCATCATCGTACCGCTTGCGTCCGGCGTGATGGCTCTTTCGAGAGGTGGACTGCAGAACTATCGAGACGCTTCCATACGGTCCGAACTCGTCTACGAAGCAGAACGACTCCGCGCGCTGCCGTTTGCGACGCTCGTGGCTGGAAGTACCAATACTTCCGTTGCGCTGCCCGGTGGAGCGTCAACACTCGCCGTCACAATCGCGACCGCAGATTATGATGCAGACACGACACCCGACACCGATTTTCTGCTGATCGTTCTCACGCTCAGCGACCGGGAAATCCGATTCTATCGCTCAAACTGGAAGACATGATCGCACAGGAAGAGTTGGTCGCACAGGAAGAGTTGGTCACACAGGAAGAGATGGTCGTTATGAGAGAACGGAAACGGACCATACGCATGGCAGGGTCTGGATCGCTCCGTCGCCTGTCCGCACACAGGCGTCGCGGTACCATGGCGCTGGTGGTCGTCGCAATGGCCATCACCGCCACAGCCCTCATCACCGCATCGTTCAGCATGACCACCGGTGCGTCTGCCGTTCAGTTGCGAGCGCTGGCCCGCGAACAAGCCACGTTCCTCGCCGATGCCGGTCTGGAACACGCGCTCATCACGCTCGTCAACGATGCGAACTGGCGTACCGGTTTCACCAATCAGGCGCTTGGGGCGGGCACTTATACCGTCACCCTGGTCGACAGCGCCAGCGACGTCGTGGTCACCAGCACCGGTGCAGTCGGAACCCAGACCGCTCAGATCGCCGTCCGCGTAGGCTGGGATTAGGCAACGCGTAGGCTGGGATTAGGCAACGCGCAGGCTGGGTTCAGGCAGATGTGATGTAGACCATTCCCGCGCCTGTCCCTGCGAATGGATGCGTCTGGGAGCGCGTCAATTCTGATCCAGTGTCAATTCTGATCCAGTGTTTTCAAATGATCCAGGTCTCGTTGAGGAGCAACCCAGCCGGGCATATTCCGCACAGTCTGCATCCTCGTGCGTCGGTTCGCCCCGCGGCCTGTCCCGAACGTTTTGAGTACCAGCTGGCTGCTCTCCACGATCGTCAGCATCTGCGGAATCGTGACGCCATTGATGACCGTGGCAACACTCCCGGGCGTCACCGTGGTTACGAGCGGGCTGTTCACAGCCAAGCTGTCCAGATAAATCCTGACCTGGTAGCTCGTGTTCGGATCGACGCCGCCGAAATGGACCCAGTTCTGCTTGGAACCACCATACCCACGGGCCACACCGATCTCACGGCGTCCCAGAAAAGTTGCACCATTGGCGGAGTACAATTCCACGCGCACGCCGACTCCCCCCACATTTGTAACACCGTTTCCACCGCCCACCACACGCACCTTCAGATACTTCTGATCGTCTGTCCCGTTCTTCAACAGGACTGCCGATGTACTTTCCCGGGTCAGTGAGAGGTCCAGGTCGCCATCATTGTCGTAGTCCACCCAGGCACAATCATGTCCTTTCCCGGAAATATCTGCACCCTCACCGACGTTGATGAATGTTCCATTTCCCTGATTTTGGTAAATCTTGCTCACGTCTGTACGCGCCACCAGATAAAGGTCCAGGTCGCCATCATTGTCATAATCACCCCAGCATCCCGAGCGCTGCCCTGATGTGTCCGAAAGACCAGCTGACGATCCAACGTCCGTGAACGTTCCGTTATCATTGCGCCAGAGATATGCTTTCTGCCCAGTGTCATATCCCGCCGCAAACAAATCAAGGTCGCCGTCATTGTCATAATCCACCCACTCAGAACCCAGCTTTTTGCTGTTGGACGACGGGACTGCGATACCGCTCAAATTTTCCGTATAGGTTCCGTCTCCATCAGAGAGGAATAGTTTTCCATTCCCGTAATGATAGAAGAAGTCCGTGTACCCGTCGTTGTTGACATCCCCCGCGCTGCAGAATTCACCGTCCCCATAATCACCGCTGTCATTCAACCCATACGACACGTCGTTCGTCGCGACCAGGGCAGGCAGCGACCCGCTCGGGGCTCCCTGATGATGTCCGATCCAGTTCCCGTTTCCACTGAACATCACAACGTCAAGCCAGCCATCGTGGTTCACATCTGCGTTGGTGTGTCCCTCGTTGTTCGACGGAGAGGACATTCCCAGGTCCCCTTGGCTGGTGAATGCACCCGTCCCATCGTTTTCAAAGTACCCTGCAGCATAATAGCTGCCGACGTTCGACGCCCAGAAATCAAGATCGCCGTCGTTGTCCATGTCGATCAACCCGCCCTGACTGCGTATGTTTCCACCGCCAAATGTGGATACCGTAAAACTCGTTCCGACGTTATTGTTACGCAGATACCGGGAGTAGTAGTCACCCGTCAAAATCACGTCCAGATCACCATCATTGTCCACATCACCCCAGTGCGGGGAGGTTGCCCTGTCGTAGGACGATGACGTTTTCACGTCAAAACCCAGCGCACTGGACACATCTGTGAACAGCGGAATCGTAAAACCCTCGTAACAACCCACGTCCCACCCGTCACCCACAGGTCGAGCATTTTCGTCGATATCCACGCTCGTGACGCTGCTCCCGTCTGTTCCCGCGTCGAGTGCGGAAGAACCTGAAAGCAGTGTGAAATCGGCAGTACCTGCGAATTTCGGATCCGTCGAAACTTCACCTGTCGATGCACTCGTCCCAAGGTACGCCTGGCCAGTATTGCCATATACGACGTTGTAAGAATGATTCATCGTCGAGCTGCCGCGTTCGGCCAACCCGTCATCCCCCTGGAAAGCAACGATCGAATTCCTGATCGTCAAGGCCCCTGCGGTAAGGTCAACGCCTTCGTCACCATTGTACGCGATCGTCGTATGCCAGATCGTCACCACAGTCGCAGAGTTGTTGACAAGAATCCCATTTCCACCATTCCTCGTGATCAGACAGTTCACAACTGTCGAAGTACCCTGATCGAGCAGGATCCCGTCGCGCGTGTTATTCTGAATCTTCACACGCGACAGCGTAAGGGTCGAGTTCGCCGCGGTCGCCTGCAGCCCGTACTGTCCGCATCCCGAAATCGATGTGTCCACGATGGTGACAGTGCTGTCCGCTTCGATCTTAAGTCCGGACGTTCCCGTGTCGTGGATGTTGCATCCGGAAATCGAAACGGTAGCTCCAGCCACCTCAATACCCTGCGTTCCAACGGCGTCGAACTCACAGTTGCGAACCGCACCACCCAGCATCTTCACAAAATTGAGTCCATTCCCGCCACCACGAAACAAAAAACCCTCGAATTCGATGTAGTCTCCAACCACACTGACAACATCAGAACCACTGTACGTCAGGATCACAGAACCCGCGTCGCCCGTCTGCGCTCCACTGACGTCTGCCACATACCTGATCGGCTTCCCAGACGTTCCATCCGCCTCGATGGTAAGCTTCTGGTTGTATGTCCCAGCGCCCACATACACCGTATCACCAGCCGACATCGTGGACACCGCCTTGCCAACAGTCTTCCACGCCGTCTCCGCGCTCATGCCATCCGCAAGGTCACTGCCCGTCGTCCGAACATAGTACGTCGCGCCCAGCACAGATTCCACAAACAACAGAACCGTCAATACCACGCTCATCCGCACCATGCGTACCATGCTCGTCTCTCCACATCCATTCTGGCGGATCCCACGCGCCGACCACAAACAGCACACCCGACACGCCATACGCCCAATTCCAAATGTACGATACGAGTACCACGGATGATGATTCGCGGAACAGTTATCAGGGCGGAAGTTATCAGGCTGGAAGTTATCAGGTGGCAGGTCACCGCTAATTTTGCACTCCAATCTGTCCGATCACTGTCCAGAGGAGTTCTGACAGTTCCAGCGGGCACGGTCCGATAATAAAATGACACCAGGACGACAATATCAAAAAAACGCATTCACACTCATAGAGATCATCGCAGCCTCGGTCGTCCTTGCTGCAATATCTCTGGTCACCAGCACGCTTCTGGTCGGTGTTCTCAGAACGCAGCAAGCCGTCATGTCTCAGAATCGACTCGACAGGATGGCTGCTATAGCTATCTGGCGAATCGAAGAGCACGTCCGCGAATCAGTCGCCATTTACATCCCAAACAACCATGACACCACACGCGGAATCCTCGCGGTCTCGTACCGGTTCGATGACGACAACGATGGCCTGTTCGACGAAGACGCAGCAGGTGCGGCTGACGCAAACCATGGCGTCCTGGGGTTCGACGACGATGGAGACGGCCTGATCGACGAGGGAGATATCGCAGACGACGACGAAGATGGTTCGGTGGACGAAGACCCCATCGATGGGACCGATAATGACGGCGATACGCTCATCGACGAGGATTTCGGTTCCGATATGAATGGAGCAGGTGGAAATGACGATGACACCGATGGAGCTACGGACGAAGACGGACCTTCCGCCATTGTCTACTATGTCGACGGAACTGACCTCATGGAATGGCATCCGCACCTGGGGACGAGTATCGTCGCCAGAAACGTCTCAGACTTCCGCGTCACCTACGAACCGCCAGCCAACAACCTCGCACTGCCAGCCGTCGTCGTGGAAATCGACCTCAACGCAACCGACGGAGAGACGAGGGCGTACAGGATAAGAGCGGTCCCGAGGAATTACGGGCTGTACGGCGGATGATGAACCGTGAAGCAAGCGAATAGATTAAGAGCGAACTCCTGGCGCACAGCGAAGGATCTATGACCGTCGATTTCAGAGAACGCATCTGTCAGATTGATAAGCTCCCAAGCCCGCCAGCACTCGCGGCTGAACTGCTCGGGTTGACAGCAAAAGAAGATGTCAAAATCTCCGATATCGCTGCCCTCATCGAACGCGACCCGGCGCTGACGGCGAGGTTGCTCAAGCTCTGCAATTCCGCCGCATTTGGCCTCCGGCACGAGGTCGCGTCGGTCGAACGTGCGGCTGTCATGCTCGGCATACGTCAGATCAAATGCCTCTCGCTCGGGTTCATGATCCTCGACAACTCCGATATGAACATCCCAGACGGGTTCGACTACGAGCATTACTGGCGACGCGCATCCGTCACAGCTGTGGCAGCGCGAGCCCTGGCTGAGAAGACAAATCCCATCCTGTCGGGGGAGGCGTTTGTCGCAGGGCTTGTCCTGGATATCGGGGTTCTGCTGCTAAGCAGCGTCGAACCAGACCTCTACAAATCAGTCTTGCACACCCAGGAACGAACAAACCAGCAACATCCCGCAGCAGGTGCACGCCTGCACACAATTGAAGAATCGCTCTTTGGAATCGGTCACCCCGAAGCGGGTCGGATTCTGCTGGAGCATTGGGGGCTGCCCGAAATAGTGTATGTCCCGGTCGGTGTCCACCACACCCCGCAGTCCTTCGACGGAGACGAACGCGTCAAGGCGTTGGTCAACATTGTGTCCGTCGCCGGTGAGATTGGAAACCTCTTCTGCGAGGAAAATAAGTCAGAAAACCTGGAACGCGTCATGCGCATCTGCTCTGCCTTTTTCACGCTGGGTGAGCAGGAAGTCCACGATTTGCTCACCAAAGTTGGAGATGATGCAAGGCAGGCAGCCTGGATGTTCAAGATCCCTCAGGCAGACGCACTCGACTACCAGAAAATTCAGCAAGTCGCAGAACACGAACTGGAGCAGCTCGCGCAACAGGATCCATAGCCTCATTCCCCCACATTAGCCTATAAGCATAGGCCCAACCGATCCAGCCGCATGGTATCACAGGCGATAAGAACCGCCAGATCGTGAACGCCCACTCCCTGTCCCGATCCAGCAAACCGTCCCGAGCTGATAAACTGTCCCGATCTAACAAAATTGCACCCATGCGCATCCCCAACCCAGTCACAGCAGGCCGACATGCTCCAGCAGGGGACATAACTTTCGATGAGGACTTGCATTCTGCGTACACTTCGCGACAATCATCGCGACAGTTTGGGCTGGATGGGTTCGATGTTCGATGCTCGTTGCTGCGTGAAGAGTCGGCGTGACTCCGCACCGCGCGACATCGTCAGGTATGAATTGCTGACGACGGTGGAAGGCGCCAACTTGGCGTAAAAGCACACCGGGTTGGCTGCTGAGCGCAACGGCGCGGGAGGTTGCTCATGATACGCACGAAATCCGTATTCGCCCTTAAATTGTCACTATTTGTAGCGATGACGACCGTCATTGTGGGTGCAGATGCCTACGCTCAGGAAGCGGCGGACAAACCCAAACGAGGACCAAAATTTTTCAACCTGCGCCAAAATGAGGACTTCTCGTACCTTGATGGCGATCCGGATTCCTACACAGCGGATTTCTGGGATCCCATAAAAAACATCCATCTCTCGGATGA
This sequence comes from Planctomycetota bacterium, assembly GCA_024275565.1. Lineage (GTDB taxonomy): Bacteria > Planctomycetota > Phycisphaerae > UBA1845 > UBA1845 > JAJRYY01. The sequence goes on along the minus strand of JAJRYY010000181.1, from coordinate 8,857 downwards.
CTGGCGATTGAGCATTGGCGGAGAATTCCGCTATCAGTTGATCGCAGAATCGAATATCTCCTATGGTGCCAGAGCGCGGACGCAGGACACGTTCAATCTCTTCCGCTTCATGCTCCATTTTGACTTGAAATACAAGAATGTCTTTCGCATCTTCGCTCAGGGGGTCCACGCGTTCGACGAAGATCGTGACCTTGCGCCTCGTGGCATTGACGAGAACCGCTGGGACCTTCAGCAGCTATTCTTCGATGTCATGATCCTCGGCGAAGACGTCCCGCTCACGTTGCGCGTCGGACGTCAGGATTTGCAGTACGGAAAGCAGCGCTTCATCTCCCCGCTCGACTGGGCAAATGTTCGTCGCCGCTTCGACGGTGTAAAGTTGTTCTGGAAAACCAAAAACTGGGATGCAGACTTCTGGTACGTAAAACCGACGATTGTGGAGCGTCGTGAGGGTGACGATTTCAATCGAAACTACGATTTCTACGGTTTCTACGCCACCTACAAAGCCATACCCCGTCATGCGATCGACTTCTTCCTGTTCGCCACTGACAACGTCGGAAACGCCGTCAATCCGAACGGAAAAGCGGGCGACGTCACCCGCTTCACCGCGGGAACCAGGTTCTATGGCAAGGCCGCTGGATTTGATTACGATGCCATGCTCGCAGGGCAGTGGGGGCGATGGGCTGGAGACACCATCCAGGCGTGGGCGTGGTCCCTCTATGGCGGATACACCTTTGAAGAAGTGAAGTGTAAACCGCGCGTCGGTTTCGGAGTTGACTGGGCAAGTGGCGATGAAGACCCGCGCGATGGCAAGGTCGGAACCTTCGATCAGCTCTTTCCGTTGGGGCATGCCTGGCTTGGCTACCTCGACCTCATCGCCCGTCAAAACGTCACCGCCCTCCACATCAACGCATCCGCATGGGCGGTCCCCAAGAAGGTCAAGTGTACGATCGCATGGCACACCTTCTGGAAAGACGCAGAACGTGATGCCATCTACAACTCCGGCGGTCGCGTAACAGTCCGTGATCCACTCGGACGCAACGGTACCGATATTGGTCAGGAACTGGACCTCACAGTCAACTGGAAGATAAGTCGCCACTCAGACTGCCTCTTCGGATACTCCAGATTCTGGGGCGGAAATGCCATCATCGGCACCGGAAACAGCGACAACCCGGAACTCATCTACTTCCAGTACCGATACAAATTCTAGTACTTCTGTTTCTACCCGATATAACAGGTGCCACTGGCAGACACTCCACCAGTGGCACCTTTTTTGGGGCTTCGCTTCAAGCGAGACAGAACGACGCTGCCAATACGATCCGTTCTCTATGTCGACAGTAATCCACGTCTTGCAGGGGGGGTTATGTGTTCCAGACAGGCCGCGTATCGACGAGGAAGGTGAGCTTCACGTACAGGCTTATCCACCTCGTGCAGAGACGCCGAAGCTCCACGCGCGTCTCAGCCGGTAAAGATTTCATGAACCGTTCCGAGTCGGTCGCCTCCTTAAGCGACCACCATCCGTGCGGATAGGCAAGCTCGAATTTCGTGCGGCCGGAAAGATCTGAGATGATGCTCCGCGCATCGGCAGCCACCTCGTCCATCTCCTGCTTCATCGCCTCGCATTTCTGCGTAAGCGTTTTCATCTCAGCCATAGTTCTTGTATCCATGTCAGAATGGGCATTGATCGGTGAATGCCCACCGCAATCAAGTCAGCGTCCATCCTCAATGAGAATCGCCAACAGGTCAACCCTGACCAGCAAGCCAGACACCAGCGATCCTGGGCGGAAATTCCAAGCTAACGGGATGTCATTTCTCGTCGACAGACCCTCGCACCAGCGACGTCCTCCGCCCCTTCTCCAACCACGCCACCACCATCGCAGTCGCACGATACAATTCATCTAAATCCAGAAACTCGTCTTCCGTATGCGCCTGAGCAATACCCCCAGGCCCAAATACCACACACTTCATCCCGGAACCACAAAATGGACCCGCGTCCGTATAATAGCTCACCCCATCAGGCCGCTCCTGACCAGTCACAGCCTTCGCACCAGCAAGCAGATTGCGAACCCACGGATCATCCGCATCCGTCTCAACCCCAGCCTGCTCCACCAGCGACTCCAGCTCGAACTGCTCATCCGGAACTGCCGCCCGCAACCGCTCCAGAAAGTACGCCAGCACTACCGATGGCTCCTCGCCCGGCAAGATCCGAAAATCCACCTCAGCCGAGCATCGCGCCGGTACAATATTCGGCGACACGCCCCCCGATATCCGACCCACGGAAACCGTAGCACACCCCAGTAAATCATGCCGACGAAGTCCGATAACCGGTGCATACTCCGACGCCACAAACGCAATAGCCCGCGCCAACCCATAAGCAGCATTATGACCAAGCTCAGGCGACGAAGCATGACAACTCCGCCCCAGAGCAGTCACCCGCGCCCACACCGTCCCCTTATGAGCAGACACAATCCGACAACCCGTAGGCTCACCAACACCCATCGCATCGATCCCACCACGACCCGCCACCCCCGCGCGCCCATCCACAACACCCCCACCACACGACCTCAGCGCCTCCACCAGCGAAGCAGCACCCTGCGTCCCGGTCTCCTCAGCCACGGTCGCCACAAAATAGACCTTATCCACGAACGACCACCCAGCCTCCTTCGCAATCAGCAACGCCGACAGGAACGCAGCCATCGACCCCTTCGTATCACACGTCCCACGCCCCCAGACCTTCCCATCACGCACCTCCGCCGAAAACGGATCGATCGACATATTCGCAACACTCACCGTGTCCATATGCGACTGAAACGCGAAGGATCGAGCATCCCCCTGATGCTCACCCAGATGCTCACCCTGACCCGCCCAATGACCCACAAGATTGTCACGCCCAGGTGCGAAAGGGTATCGCCGAACCACCATCCCAAGTTTTTCAACCAGAAACCGCTCCACAGCGACAGCCATCGCAGCCTCAGGGCGATCACGATTCCCCTGATCCGGGTTTTCATTGACGCTTGGAATGTTCACGAAAGACTGCAGCAGCGCCAAAGTGTCCGCACGCTGCTGGTCCGATAACAATGACATGGTGAGACTCCCGGGAACGGGGTGCTGAAATTCTACTCTTCTTCTTCATCGAACCCGGTCGGATCGATGGGCATCCCGATGGATCCGTTCTGCGAGATTCCGAGCAGGTGCAGGGCGTCACGCTCGACGATGGCTTGCAGGCGCGACCGGGGGATCGTCGGGAGGTTCGATCCGGCGGCGAAATGGTTAATCCCATACAGCGCTTCGATGCATGTGGCTGCTTCTGTATAGGGGAACCCACTCGCGAACAGCAGCTTGTCGATCACGCCATATTCGCAGGCAGACAGCAGACTCTGGTACGCCTGCCAGGGTTGATCCAGTAGCCAGCTCACATCAGCGAACACGTTTTTATGCTTGGCGAGCAGTGTGAGCGTCTCGTTCACCCACGGAAAACCCATGTGCGCGATAACCATTTTAAGGTCCGGAAAATCGCGGGCGACCTCATCGAGCAGGACCGGCTGGGCATAGCTCATCACGCATTGCGGCGCCATCCGCATCCCACGATGAAAGATAACCGGCATCCCATGTTTCTGCGCAAGATCATAGGTCGCTTTCGCGTCGGTATGACACGGGTGAAAATTCTGAGCACCCGGCGACAGCGCGATCCCGCGGAGACCAAGCTCCACACGGGCGCGGACGAGTTCATCCGCAGCAAGCGACGGGTCGGTCGGATCAATACCCGCAAAACCGATCAGCCGTTCCGGATTGCTCTTCACATAGTCCGCCACAAAATCGTTCGGGATGTCTGCCTCCAGAAACGCACTTTTGAACCCCAGCACGATCGTCTTATCGGAAGGGGTGATGGCAGCCTGGTGTGATTCTCTACCAGCACGATGCGGCGGAAACCGACCAGCCACAGCGTCCTCATCAGGCGACGGGCGAGAAACGTCCGCCGCCCCAAGCCCAAGTTGAGCAGGTGAATCCCAGATACATGTATAGCAGTCAACGATCATAAGATGGAATTACCGAATCGCACGAGATGCTTGAATTTGCTTGTTTTTCGTCGGCGTATAGTACGAAATGCCGAGCACGCTGGCCATCATTGGGGTCTCCTTGTTGAGGAAAAAATCCACCGAAACCATGCAGCCACACACTCTATGGGAAACCGGCGGAGGCGTCGAGCGAGGGGCGAAAAACCAGCCTGAACGCGTCACGGAGCGGAGTCGTTGGAACTGGTCTGCGCGTCGGAAGCTGCGGAATCGTCTGAAGCTGTACCCGCTGGCTCGATCGTGTAGAGAAACCACCGCGATTTCGGACTTCCGGATTTCGGCGTCTGACGCAGAAAATACACCGTCCACGTCGAGTCATCCGACATCCGCAGCGCGTAGCAGTGTCGCCGGAGGTAAATCTCGCCCATCGGCTCTTTCCCGGACTGCTTCCACTGGGAAAGTTTGCTCGCAATGCTGAACGCCTCCCCACGCCACATAAACCCCGCAGGCAACCCCGGTTCACCCCGCGACATAGCAGACCCGTCGTGGGCACCTTTGATCGGTGTGATCGCTTCGCTGACAAAATCGGGCATCCGACCAGCCTAGCGATTCCGGAGGTCGAAATCAATCCTCGCCAACCCGCGGATTCGCACACAAATTGGACCTGAAAGCCATCTTCCGTTATTCGATTGCCCATGATCGGACAACAAACCATCGAAACGAAATCGGGTTCAGAGCAGATAGCAGATCAGGCAGGCCTGGTCGCGGAGCAGGCTGCCAGTCTCGCGGAACACGCAGGCGCGATGATCGAGAACCCCGCCGCACTATTGGCTGTCCTGCTAGGCGTCCTGGCCGTCATCTTCCAGTTGGCACAGCATCCCGTGGCAGGGCGATTGTTCAAGGTGATCCCCGCCCTCGTATTCTGCTACTTCATACCCACGACCCTGACCACATTCCGCATCATCCCGGACGAATCAGTTCTGTACTCATGGGTGAAGGATTTTGTCCTCCCAGCAAGCCTCCTCCTCCTCATTCTCGCCCTCGACTTACCCGCCATCATCAGGCTCGGACCCAAAGCGATCATCATGCTCCTGGCAGGGACCACAGGCGTCGTCATCGGCGGACCCATCGCACTGCTCCTCTTCCACGACAAACTCCCCGAAGACGCATGGCGTGGCATGACAGCCTTATCCGGAAGCTGGATCGGCGGCGGAGCAAATTTCGTAGCCCTCGGAAAGAGTGCAGACTGCAGCGACACATTGCTCGCAATGATGGTCATACCGGATGTATTCTGCGCGAACATATGGATGGGCGTATTGCTCTATCTCTCCAGCAGGCAGGGGGCGATTGACCGCTGGACCGGGGCAAATGCAGACGCGATCCGAGATCTGGAAAAACGCATGACAGATTTTCAGGAGCGGACAAGTCGCATCCCCACGATGACCGACCTCATGACGATTCTCGCACTGGGCTTCGGGCTGAGCTATATCAGTTACAGTCTCGGACAAGGGCTTCCAGACATCGGGACAGCCATCGGATCGACCTCATGGAAGTACATTCTCGTGACAGCCTTCGGCGTCATCCTGTCCTTCACACCCGTGCGAAATCTGGAAGGGGCAGGCGCGTCGAGGGTCGGAAGCGTCATGATTTATCTACTCGTCGCATGTATCGGAGCTTCGGCAGATTTCCATAAAATCATGCAATACCCATGGTTCTTCGCAGCAGGTATGGTCTGGATCATGATCCACATCGCCGTCCTGCTCTTTGTGGCGTGGGTTATTAAGGCACCGATCTTTTTCGTCGCCGTAGGATCACAGGCCAACATCGGCGGGGCAGCCAGCGCACCCGTCGTCGCAGCAGCATTCCATCCATCCCTCGCACCCGTAGGAGCATTGCTCGCGGTGATGGGCTATGTACTCGGAACCTACGCAGGCCTCATATGCATGACACTACTAAAGGCTGTAGCAGGAGCAACATAAGCACCACAAACAGCACAAACAGCGTCCTCATCGCGATTCTGTCACAACGCAATCGACACACCCGCACACAGGTATTGTGCTCCGAAAGATGATCGTGCGATGACCTACGACGGATCCGAGGGGGGTGAGGGAGCTTCGTCACTGGTCCACACAAGATAACCTTCACCATCGTAGGCTTCGAACACCAGCGCAACGGCACCCGCGGAGAGTCGAACCAGATCCTCACCGGTAAAGGTCAACTTTTTGTCCGAAGATTCCCACGAGCGCGGAACCCTGGAGACAACACCCAGCATCAGATATCCCCGTACAAGTCGGACAGCCTCGTCCAGTGTCTCAAGGCTCACCTGATCGGATTCCACCAGAGAAAACACGTCCTCACCATGAAACCGGTAAAGCGTGGTATCTCGCTGTTCGACGGCCGGGTCGCTTAGTTTTCCCAATGCATCCTCAAACACAACCACATAATCCGAACTCTCTGTCAGAAAGCTGTGCAGGTGGTCCAGAAGCAACGCTCTCGTATCAACAGGATCGATCCCCAGACCGGTGGAGAATTGCAGGCATCCTTCATCGGGCCAACCTTCGGGTAAAATCGCAATGATCCGTCCGGACGCGAAATCAACCTTCTCCAGAACGTCAGAAGACAGCGAGCGCCCTTGCTTGAGATAGTCATTCAAAAACGGGGTAACCTCATCCGACGGTAGAGGAACAATCCTTGTCATAAACTCGTCCTTCTAAAGCACATGCAGCATCGGCTGCTTTTCTCAAGGGCCAGGCTTCATCTCTATCAGCACACAAAACCCCATTCCCACCCATCGTACCATGAACGCTCAGAATTGCATGACGATCAGGCAGAGAATGAAAACACCGATGCATGACGACCGGACAGAGAATGATAACACCGGTGCATGACAGCGTTGGCGGGGCTGTGAACGGGAGAGCGTATGTAGCACAGCCGCCCTCGGCTGTGGCCGTTCAAACCAGCCCCGGAAAAGAAAAAGTCACACTGTAAATCGCCCCTCACGATAGCGCCAAGGCGGTTTTCCAGACTCAAAAAAAAAGTAGATCAACCGGCACGTTTTACAGGGTGAAAGGGGAGAGAAGAGGAAGCTGTTTCATAAGTGGAAGCCGTTTTCAAGTGAGAAATCTGATATCAAAAGAGGAACCCGCCAGGCGTTACACAAGAGAGGACACGCAAGATGATCGACACAAATTCAATCCAGACAGGCAACATCCAGAACAACCAGCTCGCCCCGCACACGAGCTCCCAGACAGCCCCATCAGACCGCACACGCCGGTACAACCCGCCGCAAAGACCAGGATTGCAGGCCAAAGGGCGATCACGTCCGAATATGCTGAATGCGCGTCACGCGATCGCTCGCGATAGGCGATGGCAGGTGAATGGGTCCATTCTGGGTGTGATCTTCATGGGGGTAATGACGATGACCACGGCAACAATTCAGGCCTACGACGAATCAGGACGCCTGATACAGGTGCAGAAGAATGAGTGGCGGGATCGCATGCTGCCCGAGCTGATCGACAACGCGTGGAACGATCCAGACGCGCTGTGCGCACTCATCCTTCAGACAGTCGACGACGGGATGGCTGACGACGTCCTGGACGCCGCAAGGCATTTGCTCGAAATAGACGAAAACGAAGAGCGAGCAACCTGTGCGCTCGCCATCGCGCTCATCGCAACACATGCACTGCACGAAGCAGAGGAAAGCCTCCGTCAATTCATCAGTCAAAACGGAGCGACGGGCCTCATATTGACCAGCCTGGCCAAGGTACATTCACTCAGAGGGGAGGATTCTGCTGCGTTGCAGACGCTGCGGCAGGCGCTCGCGCTGGATCCGAATCAGGACGATGGCCTCGTATGGTACGCTTCCATCAACCGTGAAGCTCGCGGCGACGAAGGCTATCTGGAAGCATTGCGGGAGATCGCCGACGAACCAGACGCATGGCGACCACACCTCTGGGTCGCGAGGCACTTCCTGGAGAAGCGCGAGCGCGACAAGGCGCTGACAATCTACAGGGAACTCATTCCACGAGTCGCACAGCATGCAGACGGTTTGACCATGGTCTCCGGCGACCTGGGAAATCATGGGCTGATGGAGCCAATGATCACAATGCTATACCCGGTCTACGATCTAAAACGCCATGGACCCGTGGCTGGGGGCAACCTGCTCCGGGCGCTCGTGCAGACCCATCGCATCGAGGAGGGAAAGCGACTCCTCGCGGAACTGCAGCAGCTCGGACGCCCGGACCTCACCGATTTTCTGGCGGAGATGCAAGCAGCCATCGTACCAATGACGATGCAACAGCTCCCCAGCGGACCGGTTGAATCCGTACGCGTGGTGATAGAGGGTCCGATATGGTCGCACGGGCTGGACGATGCGAAATGGATGCTCCCGGTCAAGGAGGAGAACGCGAAAAGGATCGCATTCGCAGCCTTCACCGATGGAACACGCCAGAGCAGGAATAAGCGGGAATTGGAGCAGGCTTCGGGGCGACTTACCCGCTCATTGCCATTGCTGCTGGCCGAAGCGGTCCTGTTTGACACCAATGCAAAGGCAACCTCAATATTCCCTGTCGCCAAAGGGATTGGTCCGGTCGTCTCGGCGAAGGCGTACGATTTTGACGCATTGTTGAAAATGTGCGGTGGCAAGCACACGTCAGATGGCGAGTACACGTCAGATGGCAAGCACACGTCAGATGGCAAGCACACGTCAGATGGCAAGCACACGTCGGATGGCAAGCAGCCGCCGGATGTACTGGTCAGTGGTCATCTCTCGCAGGGGCTTTTCGGAAGACGGGTTGAAGTGACGCTTTGGAACGCTCAAAACGGATCGGTTCTCCGGAAAATCAAGG
>JAJRYY010000180.1 GCA_024275565.1 Planctomycetota bacterium | reverse complement strand
GTTTCATAAGGCGGTGGCTGCGATCGGGGAGGTGATTTTCTGTGAACCGATGAAGGCTGGTGCTGCGACGGGTTGGCTGACGTCTCATGCTCGTGATGCGTATGGGAAGCGGATGGACCGTCCGGCTGCTGTGCGTCTTGTGGACCATGCCGGGACGTCTCAGGAGGGGCTGGATTCCGAACTTTCCAAGCTGGCGTTGTATGTGGGAAATCGTGACGCGATCACGGTTGAAGATATTGACGCGGTCGTGGGTTCCTATCGTGAGCAGAATGTGTTCGCGGTGATGGATGCGATCGCAGCCGGTGATGCTCGTCTTGCGATCCGCGAATGGGAGCAGGTTCTGGCGACGGATCGTGCTGCGTCGGGTCGGGCGATCGGCGGGATGGCGTTTGGCGTGCGGAAGTTGATCAATGCGCGTGCGAAGTTTGATGGCGGTGCGCCACCGAACGAAGTGGCGCGGATGCTCTGGACGGATATTCCTACGATGCAACGTATGATGGACCGCTGGCCGATGGATCGGCTGGAGGGGATGTTGACGGAATTGCTTGATGCAGACCTTGGATCGAAGACCGGTCTTGGAAGCGTTCCGTCTGCGATAGAATGCTTCATTGTGCGGCATAGCAGTGCGGCGTGATGGGTTCTGCGGCGTAATGGGTTGTGCGGCGTGATTTGCAGTGCTTCGTGACGGATCGTGCGGTTGGATGGATCGATAAACTATGGTATTGCCAAGGATGGCGACGATGATGACGAGTCGTGTATGGCGGGTGTTGTGCGGCGTGATGCTTGCTTGGATGCTGGTTGGCTGCGCACAATGGGAACAGAAGTTTCAGGCGGATCTGCAACGCATCGCGGATCAGAGGGCAGGGTTGGCTGATTCGGGGGCTGACGGTTCTGGCGCGGGGGCGGTCGTGGTTGACGAAACCACCGATGCGGATCGCATCGCTTCGGTCGAGGAGGCTCGTGCGCAGGTTCTGTCCTTCATTCATCGGTTGGACGACGTGGATGATACGGATCGCGCGGATCACTCAGAGCAGGATTCGGGGGCAGCCGCAGGGACGTACAGCGCTTCCAACGATCGACAGGTGCGTCAGGGTGCCGATCGACAGGGGAAGTCGTGGACGAGACACCGCGATGGTGACGACGAGAAACAGAATGTCGCCCGGCACACCGGGTCAGCCTCAGAGGTGACCGCCGGGACTGCATCACCGGTCGCTTTGGCGACCAATGGGGCGCTTTCGATAGAACCAGTGGCCGAAGCACCCCGCGTGGTCTCGGTATCGTTGCGCGTTCCACCGACACATACAGGAAGAGGAAAGTCGGATCAGCATCCGGGGGATGACTCGGGTGATGCCGAGACTTTCAACACGTCGCATAGTGGCACGCATCGCGCGAATGAAACCGGCATGCCTGGCGATCACGCGATGTCGCCTGTGGATGGTGCGGGGCTGCTGGCTGCGATGGAGTCCCAGGCTGCGCGTTTGCCCGCAGATGCTTCGCTGCAATGGCGGCTGGGGTTGCTGCGGTTGGCGCTTGGTGACAAGGTTCTGGCGATGGATGTTTCGGAAGAATTGAGTGAGGACAAGCTTGCGTTGGTGCGTAAGGGTCTGCAGGCTGTCCTTGCGATCGAAGATGCAGTTGGCGACCCGGTGGTGCATTCGGATACTGCTGTGGAGGCTATCGAGGACGTGACGGTTACATTGCTTCGCAGCGCCACGCTTTCGATCCCCTCGCTGAAGATGTGTAAGAAGGTGTCGGGTTTCGGGGTTTATGAGGAGCTTGATACGTCGGCGTTTCGAGCGTTTTCGGCGAATCAGGTGATCGTGTATCTGGAGGTGGATCGGTTTTCGTCGGAGACGATGGAGGATGGACGGTTTCGGACCCTGCTTTCGGATCGGTTCGAGATTTTGACGTCTGACGGAGAGTCGATCTGGTCGCATGAGGAGGCATCGATCGAGGACAAATCGCTGCGTCGTCGTCAGGATTTCTTCATGGCCCAGCGCATCGTCATGCCGACCAATATGGACGAAGGTGATTATGTGTTGAAGGTGACGGTCGAGGATTTGCTGGCGGAGAAGCGGTCGCAGCGTATTTTGCCGTTCACGATCGGGAAGGGTAGCGGCTCGCGGCAGGCAGCAGCATCACGCCGGTGAGCTACGCAAAGCAGACACTCATCCACGCCTGTAGAGATGGCCACCAACTGTGGATCAACAGCAGCCTCTCTCTTCCATAAGCTACTCACCAAGCAGCACGTCCGACAAGCGCCGACACTTCTGCAATACAGCCTCCAGCCGATCCAGCGGATAGACCGTGGCAGGGTCACTCTTCGCATTGTCCGGATCGTCGTGGACCTCCATAAACAATCCATCGCAACCAGCCGCCACCGCCGCCCGCGCGAGCACCGGTACGAACTGCCGCTGCCCACCGCTTAACTCACCGCCGGCACCTGGCATCTGACAGCTATGCGTCACATCGAACACCACCGGTCCGAACGCCTGCATCCGCTCGATGCCCGTCATATCATTCACGAGTCGGTTGTACCCAAAGAACGTCCCGCGCTCCGTCAATGCGACCCGCGGATTGCCCGTCGAAGCGATTTTGTCCACCACATTCTTCATCTCCTCGGGCGACATGAACTGCCCCTTCTTCACGTTCATCGGCAGTTGCGTCTCAGCAGCAGCCACCAGCAGATCCGTCTGACGACACAAAAACGCCGGTATTTGCAGACAATCGAGAACCTCAGCCGAGGGAGCTGCGTGATTGGGCAGGTGAATATCCGAGATGACCGGTAATCCGAGCGTCTCCTTGACCGTGCTCAAGATCGCCAGCCCGTCATCAAGCCCCGGACCGCGAAAACTGCGGATGCTGGAGCGATTGGCTTTGTCGAAACTTGCTTTGAACACGAGCGGGATCCCCACCTTATGGCAAACGCTCGCGATCGACTCAGCCAATCTCAGCGTGTGGTCCCGCGATTCGATGACACAGGGTCCGGCGATCAACAGAAGTGGATGCTTCCCGCCCAAACCATAAGGCCCGATCTGAATCGCTCGCTCACTGAGCAATGTAAACTCCTTTCAATGCCATATCCTGACACTCCTGAATGGTAGCATGTAACGGGTGCGCACCTCTAACCGGTGCCCCACATCTAACCGGTGACCCACCTCTTACTGGTGGCCCACCTCTTTAGAAACTGGTGGCCCACCTCTTTAGAAACTGGTGGCCCACCTCTTTAGAGGTGGGGGAGCCGATGATCGACAGGACGATACTGCACAGCCAAGCTGTACATGCAAACCAGGCGATCATCGACTCCCACATGCCTGAAGACATGGGCCACTCTTCTGATTGCGTGTTCGATGGTGACATGATCCGTGGTGCATCTTCAAAGGGCAGCCTTCGCCACCGCAGCCGCAACCTTCATGGCGACGCTGCGATCGAGGGTATCGGGCAGTATAAAATCAACCGACGGGTTTTCGACAGCCTCCGCCAGAGCAAGCACGGCAGCCAATTTCATCTTTTTTGTAATCCTGGCAGCGTGAGCGTCCAGAGCGCCTCGGAAGATTCCGGGGAATGCGAGCACATTGTTGACCTGATTAGGAAAATCGCTCCGCCCCGTTCCGACGATGGCAGCCCCAGCCTCTTTTGCGACATCGGGCATGATTTCAGGGATCGGGTTGGCCATCGCGAGGACGATGGGGTCGCGCGCCATCAGTTTGATGTCCGCCCCGTTCACAATATTCCCACGCGAAACTCCGATAAAAGCGTCGGCACCTTTCAACGCATCCTGAAGCGTACCCTCCATATCGGACCGGTTCGAGTAGTTGAGCAGCGTGGTTTTCTCTGGCGAGAGTCGATCGCGGTGCGATGAGATAATCCCCTTCGAATCGCACACCAGCACGTCCCGCACGCTCACGCAGACATCGGGATCGAAATTGACACAACGGAGGATTCTCGCGATCGCAGTTCCCGCCGCACCCGCACCGTTGATGACAATTTTGAGATCCTCCAACTTTTTCCCCAGCACTTTTGCGCCATTGGTGAGGGCTGCGAGGAGAACGATGGCCGTCCCATGCTGATCGTCATGGAAGACCGGAATGCCAATATCCTGCAAGGCAGCCTCAACCGCGAAGCAGCGTGGCGCTTTAATATCCTCGAGGTTGATCCCGCCGAAAGTCGGGGCGATCGCTTTGCCCACTTCGATCATGTCCGCGTCGGTGGCAGCGTGGACGCAGAGTGGAATGGCGTCGATATTGGCAAATTCCTTGAACAGGATCGCCTTCCCCTCCATCACGGGCAGGGCAGCCGCAGGTCCGATATCCCCCAGCCCAAGCACGGAGGAACCATCGCTCAGGACCGCCACAGCGTTCCCCTTCATGGTCAGATTGTAGCTTTCGTCGGGGTTTTCGGCGATGACCTCGCAGGGTCTCGCAACGCCGGGAGTGTAAGCCATCGAGAGGTCATCACGGTTGTTCAGGGGTACTTTGGAGACGATCTCCATTTTCCCTCGACTCTTGCGATGCAGTTCCAGCGACTCTTCAAAATAGTTGGTCACGCAAATCCTCCGGACGATGGGCTGTGATATGCGGCGTTCCGTGTCTTCAATTCGTAACTTCAATCTTCAAATTCGTAACTTCAATCTTCATGTCGGCCTCTCGATTTAGGCCCCTCGATCTCGGACCCTCGAATTGTAGCATCATCCAGAATGGGCGGCGATGCAAGCGACTGATTCTGTGCTGGGATGCAGACTGCGCAAAATCATTGCGCGCAATAATTTTGCGCAGATTGGCTAATAATGGCCAAAATCACTGTCGATATTGACAAATGGACCGTGTAAGCGCAAAATAACTGCGCGCTATTTTGTTGCGCGTGAGTTGTATGTTGCATCACCATGATGCGATTTTTCGGAGGAAATGGGAATGTTGGTTAGATTGTTCGGGGAAAATTATGGGGTTTTTCGCGACCGGTTCGAGCTGGATCTGGAGGCTACCGGTCTACCTTCCGACGACGATCACGGTTTTTTTGAGGTCGAAATCGAGGGTGAAAAGGACCCGCTGAGGTTGCTGAGGCTTGCAGCCATCTACGGTCCGAACGGTTCCGGCAAGTCAACACTCATTCGCGCCGCCCACGCACTGCATGATTTGGTCGTCAATTCCGCCCCCAACAGACAAGCAGGGCAGCCGATTAGGGAGTACTATCCGTTTCTGCTCGACGAAGCTACGAAGCGCAGTCCTGTGATGCTCGGTTGTGAGGTGGTTGTCGATCATCGCGTTATGGAATACAGGATTCGTTTCGACGGTGCTGTCATTCTTTCGGAGCGGTTGATCGACAATAGTGGGCCGAAGGAAAAGGTTTGGTTCGATCGCACCAGTCCTAAAGTTGTTCATCTTGGCGAACATCTTGAGGGTAAGATTTCTGTCGATCTCGCCAGTGTGACGCGGGCGAACGCGGCTGTTATTTCGTCCGCCGCACTGCTGGGGCAAGAACCTCTTCAAAATGTTTTTGATGGATTGTGTGATTCGTTACGCGCTCTATATGCCTTCGTACCCAACACAGTTGCCAACTATTCGCTTGAACTTTGGACCAGTGATCCGAAGTTTCGTGAGTGGGCTGTCAATCGCCTTCTGATACCGGCAGACATTGGGATCGAAAAGGTATCCGTCGAATCGGTCGAAGTCCCGGAAGAGATTAAAGATCAACTGTCGAAAGCCATGCCATCACTCGACGTACCTCTGAAGGGTTATCAAGTTGATTTCTATCACAATGGCGTAGATGGCGAGTATCCCCTCAGTCTTGAGACTCAATCCACGGGTACACACAAAATGCTTGCCTTGGCTGGGCCTTGGTATGATGTTGTGAGTAATGGGTATACTGTGTTTGTTGATGAGCTTTCTTCGAGTTTGCATCCGACGCTATTGAAAGCTCTTCTTGAATCGTTCAATGCATCCAAGGATGCTCCGCCTTCACAGATTATCTTTACTGTGCATGATCCTACTCCGCTGGAGGATGTTCTGCGGCGCGATCAGGTTTACTTTACGGAGAAGGATTCGTGCGGGCGGGCTAGTCTTTTTTCGCTTGCCGACTTCAATGAACGAAATGTCAGCAATCTCCGCAAGCGCTATCTTGAAGGCCGGTACGGGGCTGTACCGAATCTGGCAGGCTTCGATCTGC
>JAJRYY010000179.1 GCA_024275565.1 Planctomycetota bacterium | reverse complement strand
GCTATACTACCTGCGGACATCGGTTCACTCCTTTCGGGCCAAACGGATTTCGTCAAAATACCCGTTTATCCTACGGAGAGCCGATGTCCTTGTCTTTCAAGGGATTACGTCAGTAACTTTTTGGGAGGAGAACCAGAAATATTACCGCCCTCTCGAAAAAAATATTACCGCAAAACCAGCCCTCAAGCCCCAAAAACCGCTATAAGGAAAATTTCTGGGTAAAATATGGTGAATGCAGGGTGAAAAATGTGATCACCCGGCAAGTTATATGGATAGCCGAGGGGTCAGCCTGGCTGTGGTAGGACCGCTGTGCGGACCACTGCCCGGACGAACCACTGACAGTGCGAAAAACTGTCTGTGTGGAACATGCCCCCTCTTAATAATAATCGCAACACAACATCTGCGACGTGATCTTCGACAAGTGAATAATCACCATCAGCCAGCGCACCAGACCGCGACGAGCAGCCTGGCAACGCCCAGGCTCTACCCGGATCACGCCCATGCACCGACGGCTAAGTGCGCCCCGTATTCACCTTCGATATCACCACCCCATACACCCGCCGAGCACCAGCCCTCTTAAGCACCTTCGCACACTCCCCCAGCGTCGCACCCGTCGTCGAAACATCATCCACCAGACAAAGCGTCGCACCCGAGACATCCGCACCACCCCACATCGCAAATTTACCCCGTATATTCAACGCACGCTTCGACCGCGGCAAATCCATCTGATGCGGACCAGCCGACACACGACGCAAAACATGCACCGCCTGAATGCCCGACACCACAGAGAGTTCGCGCGTCATCGCCTTCGGTGCATAAAACAACCGTCCGACCCGATGTCGCCAATGCGTCGGCACGAACACAAGACCTTCCACATCACCGATCCAGGACATCCCCCGAAGCGACCCCCAGAGCAGATCCGCAATACAACGCGACAGCTCCACGCGACCACCATATTTGAACCGGCGGACCAGCTCACCATCCGCACCAGAGTAAGACCCAAGTCGAATCAACCCATCGTAGTAAGGACGCCGATGCCGGCATTCACCGCACTTTCCCTCATGCATCCCATACGGTCCGATATTATGCCCACAACGCGAGCAGAACGGTTTCGCCATCTCCAGATCAAACAACTTCCGACATGCTCCGCAAAGATCGCGCTCATCACCAGCAAACGCACCATCGCACAAAGCGCAACTTCGCGGAAAAATCGCCTCAGCCGCCCCAGAAACCACCTGCCCGAAGAGGTCACAGCCGGGTATCACCCTCCGGACCCAATCTCTACCGTGTACTTCACTTTTGCTCCACATTTGAATACCATGACGAAACCTTTGAAAATGGTCGCGGGGTTTCCGTTTGATGCAGCATAATGAGGTGACAGCATCACAATGCGGTAACAGCATCACAATGCCAGCATCATAACGGTAAGTGACCCACGAAACTATAAGGAGTGACACACTTGCGGAGAATCACAACAATACTAAGCCTCGCAGGAGCATTTGTGCAACTCGCAAACGCTCAGCCCGGCTTCAATGTCGTACTCCAGGAAGCAAAGCTAAAAGAACTTCCCGCCACGACCACCCTCGTCGGATCCGTCGAACCCCTTACGAGAAGCCTCATCGGCTCTG
This sequence comes from Planctomycetota bacterium, assembly GCA_024275565.1. GTDB lineage: Bacteria > Planctomycetota > Phycisphaerae > UBA1845 > UBA1845 > JAJRYY01. The sequence goes on along the minus strand of JAJRYY010000179.1, from coordinate 8,110 downwards.
AGATCGCCGGCATCGTCCAGGAAATGCCCGTCAGGCAAGGCGACCGCGTCGAAAAAGGACAGTTACTCGTCAAACTCAACGACGACATCCTGCGATTTCGCCACCAGGAAGCAGTGGCCATCCTGCGATCGCGGAGAGCACAGCTCCGACGATGGGAGTTCGAGAAAGAACGCGTCGAGAAGCTCTTCGAGGTCCAGCAGGCAAACGACAAGGAAATCAGCGACACGCTAGCCGCATACGACATGGCCCGTTTCGACGTCGACGAACAGGACGCAATCGTCGGACGAACTGCCTCAGACCTCAGCAAAACAGAAATCAACGCACCATTCTCAGGCGTCATCATCCGAAGGGACACAGAAGTAGGACAGTGGATTCCCCAGGGTGGATCAATCGCCGAAATCGCCGATCTTTCCAGCGTCCTCGTCCGCGTCGACGTTCCGGAGTACGCGCTGCCATACATCAAAATCGATGCAACTGTCAGCGTCAAAGTAGATGCCCTCAACAGCATCTATGACGGCAAAATCCAGCATATCATTCGACAGGCAGACCCCAACGCCAGAACATTTCCAGTCGAGATTGTAATCGACAACTCCGACCAGACCCTCTCTGCTGGCATGTTCGTACGAGCGACCGTCGTATCGGGCGAACGCAGCAAAATGACCGCCGTCCCGAAAGATGCGATCGTCATTCGAGATGGTATCGCATATATCGCCTTCGTCATGCCCGGACGGGATGGCTTCAAGGGAATGCTCACACCCGTCACAACCGGAGCGGACATCGGCGACTGGATCGCAATCAAATCAGGAAAGGTCGCTCCCGGATCAAAAGTCATCACACGCGGAAACGAATGGATGCAGCCATTCCCGATGTCCGTCAACATTGTCGACGAACGCGGAAACCCGGTCGCATCTCCCCCTGGCGCTGGACACGGCGAACGTGGCGGAGGACAAAGCCGTGGAGGGCATGGCAGTGGCGGACAAGGCCGCGGAGGACAGAGCAGTGGCGGACATGGCAGTGGAGGACACGGCGGAGGAGGACAAGGTGACGCAGGGCATGGCAGTGGTGAAGGACATGGCGGCAGCGGTAGACCTCAAGCTGACGCCAAAAAGAAGGATGGTGGTGAGCACTCAAAGGGTGGCGAACATTCCAGAGCCAGCCAACACAAGAGCGACGCCTCAGATCACGGAGCTTAAGGCATGGGGCTGATTAAATTCGCCATCGAAAACCCAGTGAAAATCGCAGTAGGCGCAATTCTCGTCTGCCTCTTCGGAATCGTCTGCATCCTCGATATCCCCAGACAGCTCACACCGGACGTCGATCAACCCATCGTCACGGTCGAAACACGATGGTCCGGAGCAAGCCCGACTGAGGTCGCAAGCGAGATCGTCGATCGCCAGGAAGAACGCCTCAAAAGCGTCACAGGCCTGCGAAAAATGACTTCCAGCTCCAGTGAAGGCAGTGGAAAAGTCACCCTCGAATTCGACGTCGGTGCAGATAAGGACCGAGCCCTGCGCGATGTCTCCGAAAAACTGAGACAGGTCTCAGGATATCCCGAAGAGGTCAATGAACCAACCATCAGAGCTTCCGACGACGACATGTCCCGCACCATCGCATGGCTGATGCTCCGTGGCAGTGGCGACATTGATGTCTCGCTGCTAAAAACATTCGTCGAGGAAAAGGTCAAACCCATCCTCGAACGCGCCGACGGAATCGCTTCAGTCGATGTCTTCGGGGGTCGAGACCGCGAAATTCAGATCAGGGTCGATGCGCTCAAACTGGCGGCCCGAGGCGTAACATACCGAGAACTCGAATTCGCCATCCGCAGGCAAAACGACAACATCTCAGCGGGCACAATCAGGCAGGGAAAGCGTGAATATACCTATCGAACCGTTGGAGAATACACAAGCACCGAAGAAATTGAAGACACCGTCGTAAAGTATGTCAACGGCGGACCCGTACACGTCAGAGACGTCGCGGTTGTGATCGACGGATACAAAAAACAGTTCGCATTTGTTCGCAGCAAGGGCGAATATGTCATCGCAATACCAGCACGACGCGAAACCGGCGCAAACGTCATCCAGGCCATGGCCAGCCTCAAAGAGCAGATCGCCAAGGTCAACAACGAAGTATTACCCACGCTCGGAGCAGATTTCAAACTCGACCAGGTCTACGACGAAACAGTATACATCACCTCAGCAATCGACCTCGTCGTCAACAACATCTTCTTCGGTGGATTGCTGGCCGTGGCGGTCCTCATCGTATTTCTACGATCAGCGTCAGCCACCGGTATCGTCGCAGTAGCGATCCCGCTTTCGGTCATGGGAACATTCCTGGTCATCACCATGCTCGGGAGAACGCTGAACGTGGTCCTTCTCGCCGGCCTCGCTTTTGCGATCGGCATGGTCGTCGACAACGCGATCGTCGTACTCGAAAACATCTTTCGGCATCGGCAAATGGGCAAGTCACGCCCACAGGCGGCGTTCGACGGCGCACGCGAAGTATGGGGCGCTGTCCTCGCAAGCACGCTGACCACAGTAGCCGTCTTTCTACCAGTCATTTTCATCGAAGAGGAAGCAGGACAACTCTTCGGCGATATAGCAGTGGCCATCAGTGCCGCCGTCGGATTTTCACTCATTGTATCCATTCTTGTCATCCCGCCGCTGGCAGCCAGATTTCTCGGTGGAAAAGTGCAAAAGGACGCACCTGCCCGAAAAGCATGGTTCGTCGCACGCGCATTTGCGGCGGCGGTCTCGCTCATCAATCGAAGCACCATTGCAAGGGTCGCAGTCGTGGCAGGGTTCACAGGCCTGTCACTCTACGGCAGCTACCGTCTCACGCCCGATACCGATTACCTGCCAACCGGCAATAAGAACATGGTCTTCGGATTCCTCGTCACGCCGCCGGGATACTCCATCGACGAATACAAGGCGATGGCCAACATCGTCGAAGAAGGCGATCTCGACGACCCCACCGACGGCCTCAGACCCGCCTGGGAAGCTGAACTGGGGTCCCCGGAAGCGGATGCCCTGCCCGAGGTGAAACTCTCCGTCGGGCTCGACAAAGAGGAGAAAATCACGGTCAAACCCTCACCCGTAGACAATTTCTTCTTCGTCTCATTCGGGGGCGGAAGTTTCATGGGAGCAACAAGCAAGTCAGATGCAAACGTCAGCTCGCTCGTCCCCGTCATGTCCAAGGCTGGCGGACGCATCCCCGGTGCTTTCGCATTTTTCTCCCAAAGCTCACTGTTCGGACGCGGCATGGGCGGAGGAGCATCCATCGATCTCGAAATTCGCGGCAACGATCTGAAAAAAGTCGTCTCCGCAGCCTCGGCAGTACGCGGCAGCTTGATGCGTTCCGAATTCGGACGGGCAAGGGCGACACCATCAAATTTCAGCCTCGGAAAACCAGAAGTGCGCATCATTCCTGACCGCGCAAAAGCAGCAGACCTAGGCCTCAACGTCACAGACATCGGATTCATCGTCGAAGCCTGCGTCAACGGAGCATTCATCGGAGAATTCAACGATCGGGGCGACCGGGTCGATATGGCATTGATCGTCGAAGGGCTGCAAGGTGCGACCATTCAGGAGGTCGCACAGTCGCCGATATACACCCCATCAGGACACATCGTCCCCTTATCCTCAGCCGTCCGGATCGAATCGACCACCACCCCACAGCAGATCAACCACATCGAGGAAATGGACTCGGTCACGCTCCACATCTCCACACCACAGGGAACCGCGCTCCAGACAGCAATGCGATCCGTCCAGGAAGATTTCATTCAACCCATGCGAGACAGCGGAAGGATCGACAGCTCCGTCATCACAACACTCGCAGGAAACGCAGACAAACTGACGCAGACGCAGCGCGCACTCATCGGCGATTTCACCAATACCATCACAGGACCCAGTGTGTTCGGGCTGGGCGTGGGCACAACCGTAGGTCTTGCGGTACTCAGTGCAATGGTCTTGGCACTCATGATACGCCTGATCTTCGGAGCAGCACCAGCCACGACGGCCGGCGTCCTGATGTTCGCAACCATCGCCATAGGATTCTGCGTAATCAATCCGGAGTTTGCGGTCGAAGCACTAAAATCCCGCGCAATGCTGGCAGTCATGATTACATACCTGCTCATGGCTGCACTGTTCGAGTCCTTCATCTACCCGTTCGTCATCATGTTCAGCGTACCCCTGGCGGCGGTGGGTGGGTTTGTAGCACTTCGAGCGGTACACGAGATGAGCATCCTGGACCCGACCCAGCCAATCCAGCAGCTCGACGTCCTCACAATGCTCGGCTTCGTGATCCTCCTCGGCGTCGTCGTCAACAACGCCATTCTACTGGTCCATCAGGCCCTCACCAACATCAGAGAGCTGGGCATGTCGCCAAACGATGCAATCACAGACAGCGTCCGAACACGCACCCGTCCCATTTTCATGAGCGCGCTCACAAGCGTTTTCGGGATGCTCCCATTGGTACTCATGACCGGCGCCGGCAGCGAGCTATATAGAGGACTCGGCAGCGTGGTACTCGGCGGATTGCTGTTTTCCACAGTATTCACACTGTTCGTAGCCCCAGCGCTCTTCTCACTCGTCCTGCAGTGGCGAACCCTCTGGAGCGGAAGCAGCGAAGCTTCCACCGCACGATACCGAGACGGCGATAGCGTTCCAGATGCTGTCATAACGCCCGCGGTGCAGACAATCCAGAGCAAGTAATCAGGGATGATGGGTACGGGCAAAATACGCGTTCACCCACACCGCGCGACGATCACCATCTTGGCGCGTAACGATCAACATGCAGAACAGACCGATACAGGAAATCAGCGAAGATCTGTCCGATAAGAAGCGTCGATCCTGAGAGGCGCCTCAACCACAGCTTGCTCAGGCGGCGTCCAGCACGCTTGGCACCGCGGTTCAAAGCTCTCACTCCCACCGATCATATTCCCATCAACAATCGGCGCAACGCGTTGCGTAAAACGGGCAACCCGGCCACAACCAGCACACACCGCCGAACGGCGGGTGACTTCATCGGCCCGCTCAGCAAGAGCATCCATAACGGGGAAGGCATTCGCCCAGCTGTCGAGATCAAGCCCGACGATCAGCACCCCGATTCCCCGCTCAGCCAACGATTCCACCACCACGACCAGGCCGATCCCGAAGAATTGACATTCATCAATCGCGACAAATGACGCACCGGCAGGAATCAGATCCACAAGAGTCGACGCGTCCGAGGCAGCCGTCGCGTCAAGGACGGTCCCAGCATGGCTCACAACCCGCTGCGGATCGTAACGCGTGTCTGAGGCATGCTTGAACACCGCTCTGCTCTCAGGCGGGTGCTGCTCGGCAAGATGGATGAGCGTTTCGGTCTTCCCGGAGAACATGGGGCCGATAACAACATGAACCCATCCTGCAGGCCTGGGGATCGGGTTGACACGTCTCTCGTCCATGATGCTCGCAGTTATGACCTCAGCCGGGACATTCCAGACAATAAAGCACGATTCACGCCAGTGTACAACCATTTTCTACCGCAAGACAACCACCGACGCATAAAACGCAAGCCGCCCGCAGAACCCGAAAATCAGAAAATTTGACAAATGTCGATATACCTAGTTACATATAGGCGAATCGCGGAAAAATAAGACCTTCCTGTCATCGGGTGCTTCAGAGGGACAAAAAATGCTGACCTTGACGAGTCAATACGCACTGCGTGCCATGATTTATATGGCCCAGCACGCAGAACGCTGCCCCATCCCAGGTCGGGAGATTGCGGAGAGTGAGCAGATTCCGCCGAAATACCTGTCGAAAATTCTACGCGATCTGGTGCGTGGTGGCGTTTTAAAGTCCTCTCCGGGAAAAACGGGCGGTTTTGGATTTCTAAGATCTCCGAAGGATACCCCATTATACGACGTTCTATCGCTGTTTGAGCAGTACCAGCACCGCAGGTGTCCATTTGGGAACAAGGAATGCAGTGACGAAGATCCATGCCTGGCGCATGAACAATGGAAAATTGTGGTCGACACGGAATTGTGTTTTTTGAGAGATACGTCGATATCTGACGTAGCCTTCGGGCAAAGCACCATGCCACCCGATCCGTTTCAGCAATATCCGGGTTAGGCAGCAGATATTCACGAAAAATTCAGGTAAATTCCCGATCTAAAATACGATCTGAACGCAGTAAACAGGGCTGACCGTTTCGGTGATATGGAAAAAGGGTACGGGCACGCTGAGGTATTCTGGTGAAATTCGTCATATTGCTGAATCGATGTAGCGAAATCGAGGAGTTCCGGAAGGTCGTTCCGGAGCATGTCGCCTACCTCGAGCGACTACATCAGGATCGGCAACTCATCGCTGCAGGGCCGTTTCGCGACGGAGAAGGCGGTATGCTGATCGTCGATGTCACTGATGAAGCCGCGGCTGAGAATATCGCAGAGAACGATCCATTCGTTCTGCGCGGCGTAGAGCGGTATACTCTCAGAAGCTGGGAAGTGCTGACGGATGTACGACCAGATTTACTCACCCGTGACGGTTAATCCAGCCATGCTGACGAATAATCCAGCCATGCTGTCGAAACGACTGACTCCCCCACCCATCCACGGTTGCTGCTATGATACGCTTCTCGATATTCTGACCGCATCGGGAATGGCATCCCGAATACTTGGGGACGTTTGCGAGGGGCTTGCAGGGGCTGAAAGATAGGCATGCGCTACACCCGCAGAGATTTTTTCACGCAGTTTGGCCGATCACTGCTGACCCATGTCGCACGATCTGTGGAGACGGTGCAGGCAGGTATCTCGCATCAGATGCGCGTAAAACTGGTTCGCTCGGGGGGTTTGCACGGGGAAGAATCCGGTGGCCGACCCGATGAGAGCATGCAGGCAGAACCTCGCAAGTGGTTGCGTCCTCCAGGGGCGCTCCCTGAAGCGTCATTTCGATCGACATGCACTCAGTGCGAAGATTGCATCCAGGCCTGTCCGTACGACTCCATCAGACACCTCGGTCCGGAATCCGGCATCAACGCAGGGACACCTGCGATCGACCCGGACATATCGCCATGCTATCTCTGTGAAGACATGCCCTGTATCACTGTATGTGAACCCAGGGCATTGATTCCGGTCAAACGGAAGGACGTGGCGATGGGGATGGCGGTCCTGAAGCGGATCGACTGCAATCTTACCAGAGGCGAACCATGTGACCTGTGCGTCACACAATGCCCGATCGGGAGTGACGCGATAAAGTTTGATGTGATAGGATTGCCCATCATCCATGCAGCGGGCTGCGCAGGATGTGGCGTATGCAGTCATCTTTGTCCAGCCGGTGCAATAACAGTCACAAGAGTAGCAGACACAGGCGAGGCGGGTGTCGCAGACGCCCCCTCTCAAAATCAACAGAGAACCACTCAGATATGAGAACTGACATGGAAAACGAACAACCTACTTCCGTCTTGAAATCCGAACATCAGATCATCCTTCGTGTCATTGAGGTGCTGAAACATCTCGTGGTCCGATCAGAAAGTGGGGTAGCGTTCGAGCGCGAGTCGTTTGGAGAATGCGTCGAATTCATGCGTCTTTTTGCCGATGCCTGCCACCACGCCAAGGAAGAGGATCTACTCTTTCCGGCGCTCGAGGCACGGGGAATACCCCGTGATGGCGGACCCATTGGCGTCATGCTTGAGGAGCATCGCATCGCCCGGGTCCTGACAGAGCAGATGGGCGAGGCACTGGAAGCCTATGATCGCGGCGAATCTGGGGCGGACAGTCAATTCCACACCTCAGCCCGACAATATGCGGATCTACTCACACAGCACATCTACAAGGAAGACAACATCCTCTTCAACATGGGCGACAACCTGCTAACCGGCGACGACCAGGCATCTTTGTGCTCAAAATTTTGTGAAGTCGGCTGCCGCGCGTTCGGTGGAAAAACACGCGATCAACTCGTCAAAATAGCGGATACACTTGAGACCAGGTGGGACATGGCCTAGGAGTCTGTCGGACTTCGCGTAACCGTAATTCGGCGGTTCGGCTGGTGTTGCGAGCGGCGGGACGAGTGGGTTGTGGAGCGCGGCGTCCGAATCTGAGATTTCTACGTTCGGTTTGACCGGAGTCGTCGGAAAGACG